>JADLAF010000193.1 GCA_020848375.1 Ignavibacteriaceae bacterium | reverse complement strand
GGCCATGCGAGGTCTGGTGTAAATGGTCCGTTTACATGCGGCTCAAGTTCGGTTAAGTTTATTTCGATGACCTGATCAAAATATTTTGCCGGGTCTTTAACTACCTCAGGATCATCATTAAGTTCATGACAGAGTTCATCGGCAATACGTGCAACATCTTCTCTTCCGGTTGACGTCAGATAGGCAGCCATCTTTGCATCATACGGAAATACTGATGTGGTAGCACCAATCTCAGCACCCATGTTGCAAATAGTACCTTTACCGGTGGCGGATATACTGTATGCACCTTCTCCGAAATACTGAACAATTGCGCCGGTGCCTCCTTTTACGGTGAGGATTCCTGCAACTTTAAGAATAACATCTTTTGGTGATGCCCAGCCGTTAAGTTTTCCGGTCAGTTTAACACCAATCAGTTTCGGCCATTTTAATTCCCACGGCATACCAGCCATAACATCAACAGCATCTGCTCCTCCAACACCTATAGCTATCATACCAAGTCCGCCGGCGTTAGGTGTATGACTGTCAGTACCAATCATCATTCCACCCGGGAAGGCATAATTTTCGAGTACTACCTGATGGATAATACCTGCGCCTGGCTTCCAGAAGCCGATGCCATATTTCTGGCTTACACTCTCCAGGAAATCATACACTTCTTTGTTTTCGCTGTTAGCGCGGTCAAGATCCTCGCGGGCTCCGGTCATTGCCTGAATCAGGTGATCGCAATGAACAGTGGAGGGAACCGCGGTAGTTTTTTTTCCGGCTGACATAAACTGCAGCAGAGCCATCTGAGCCGTTGCATCCTGCATGGCAACTCGGTCAGGTGCCAGATCAGCATAGTCTTTTCCGCGGGTCAGTTCTTTGGTAACGGGGTCAAAAAGGTGAGCATAAAGGATTTTTTCGGTATAGGTAAGCGGTCTGCCGAGCACTTTTCTTGCGGCTTCAACTTTCGCTTTCAGACCGGCATAAACCGTTTTAATCATTTCAATATTGGCTGTCATTATGTTTCCTCAGAGTTGCAAAAAGTTAATTTTAATAATGCGAAATTACGAAAAATTGACGGGATTACGAGGGGGTATAAGTGCCTGATTCCCCTCCGGGAGAGAACAGGTGCTGCCCATCCATTACATTCTCAAAATATCGCAAGCAACTTAACGGAAAAGTGACCGGCACTAATTCTGCATCCTTTTATGAACTAAATAATTCGCGAAGCCATATTCGGAACAGGGGATCAGTAAATTCGATTTTATTTCCTGAAATCTCAAGTATTTCCTTTGAAACCAGAGATTTCTTCATCCTGTTGACGTTCGCAGACGTCCCAAGTTTGTAATCATTCATCGCTGCCGAAGAACTTAGCTGGGTCACATTATCGCAAATTGCTTTCAGAAGATTCACCTGCGTATTCGTGAGGGAGTCAATTTCTTTTTGAAAAAGAATTGTGTTTTGCAGCAGCAGCTGTTCCAGTGCACCGGAAAATACTTCCGGTGAACAAACTTTTTCGGTTAACGACCATACACTATGTGCAAATTGCTGAACAAAATAGGGATGATTTTCCATCTGAGCGGCTATGTTACCAGCTGTTTTCTCGTCAATGTTTTTCCCGGTTTTATTAAAACCTGAAACAATAAATGAAACCCAGTATTTCTCCGGAATTTTTTCTAAAAAGATGATATCCCCGAACTTATAAAATGGCATTGACTTGCTGTTGAACAACTCCGTCATCATGTGCTGCTTACTGCCATAAAAACAATAATTAGCAAGCGTATGTTTTTGCCAATGGGAGCGCAGCTTTTTCTGAAATGCCAACGGATCCTTAAAAAACGAAATATTCTGAAATTCATCCAGACAAACAACTATCCTCAAGTTCAGTTCCCGGCTCAACTTTTCAGGCATTTCAAGAATTTCATCCGGAGATTTTTCTATCTCTTTCCAGTCGAAGCTAATCGAGAAATCATTTGCCGGAGCACTGCTCAGAGTAATCCTGGGGGATATCTTATGAAAAACTTTCCTCGCTGCTTCAAGCCGTTCCCTCCACTTTGGATATGCTGCACGCAGGGTTTCTCTGGCAACTGCCGTATAAAACTCCTCCTCGCTGCGGATACTGAAAAGATCAATGAAACAAAACCTGAGTTCAGACTGCTTTTTAGCCAGCGTTTTTGACACCTTAAAGACCAGCGAGGATTTACCCCATCTGCGGGGAGAAATCAGAATACTGTTGATTCCCGATTCAATATTTGCAGCAAGCCGTGCCTGTTCAGCCTCACGGTCGGTAAACGCATTACCGGAAGCAATTTTACCATAAACAAAGGGATTTTTCATACAACCTTGAAATAACTAACACAAATGTAACTTACAACATTGTAACTTACAAGTCTGTTAGTTAGGAAACCCCGCTTACCAGGCCGGTTCTCCAATGCAGTCAGCGGAAATCCAGAGCTGGTCCCCGAGGCGGTGTTTTCAGCAATTGTCGTTACGGTCCTTAGTGTCGTTGCTGTCCTTTATGTCCTTGCTGTTCTTTAATAGCTATCAACTATCAGCAAAGAGGTAAAGGCGATACAAACGCTATCCTATTGACATGACTTAAAGGAATTATTAACGAGGTGTATATATAAAAAAAGGACGGCCATTGTGACCGTCCTTAAATATATTTTATTTATTCCGGTAGAGACGATGCATGCATCGTCTCTACGAAAACGGGAATTTTATTTCGTGCGGATGAACTCTATTCTTCTGTTCTTTGCACGGCCTTCTTCGGTTCCGTTATCGGCAATCGGCTTATTCGGACCATATCCCTTTGCGGTGATGCGGTTCTTTTCAACGCCCTTGCTGATAAGCCAGTCACGTACTGCATTTGCTCTTCTCTGTGAGAGTTTTACGTTTGATGCTTTGCTTCCCTTGTTATCGGTATGTCCGGCAATTTCAACGGAAATTTCAGGGAATAAGCTGAAGGTCTTAAGCGCCTTCTGCAGAGTTGCTTCTGACTCTGGGGTGATGTCTGCTTTACCGGTTGCAAAGGTAATGCCTTCAAGCACTAATGCAACGCCAACGGTTACCACATCATCATTTTTATCAAGCGGATCAGATGTTCTTCTGATTTCCTCATCGTCAGAAACAGAGCCGCCGTCTGTATCACGGTTCAACGGATTAGTTTTGTGGGTCATCAATTCATCATAATCAGAAAGTGAATCTCCGTCAGTATCCGTCTTAAGCGGATCGGTCTTGTGGGTTTTAATTTCGTCATAATCGCTCAGCTTATCACCGTCAGTATCAGCTTTAATCGGGCTGGTCTTATGAGTCATTACTTCATCATAATCGCTCAGCTTGTCGCCGTCAGTATCTTTTTCAAGCGGGCTGCTCATATAGGTTTTTACTTCAGCAAAGTCGTTCAGATCATCGCCATCAGAATCAGCATTAATCGGATTGGTTTTATATACATTAACCTCATCGCCGTCACTCAGACCATCGCTGTCTGAATCAGCATTCAGCGGATTGGTCTTATACTGTTTAACTTCGCCGTTATCGCCGAGTTTATCGCCGTCAGAATCGCCGTTCAGCGGATTGGTTTTATATATATTAATTTCTTCGTTGTCATTAAGACCGTCACCGTCGGTATCAGGATTATTCGGATCGGTACCGAAAGATTCTTCTTCACTATCCATAAGACCATCGCGATCATCATCCGGATCATACCATTTGTGGTTATAGGTAACACCTGCACTCAGAGTGAGGTATGCATCTTTTGGTGAGCCGTCTATATAATTGTTGAGGTTGTCAGTAAGTGACTGATTAAATGCTGCCTGAACATCAACTGACCACCAGTCGTTAATTTTGAACATTGAACCTGCTCCGAGTGGAACTATTCCTGTTACCCCGCTCTTCTCAGATGATTTGCCGCTCAGAACCATTCTCCATCCGGAGTTGTGATCTTTTGTATTATTGTAATACATAAGACCTACGCCGGCAAACAGGTAGGGTTGAATTGAACGATGGAATTCCGGTGCAAAAACGATGCGCCAGTCAAGAGGAATCATGTACGATGAATATTCACCGCCATCAAAATCTTTACCGGAGTTGGTGCCGTAGCCCAGACCGAATTCACCATGAAGATACGCTCCGAGCGAATATCTGCCATATCCGCGCAGGAAATATGAAAATGTATGCTCCTCAAAATCATTCATTGGAAGAACATAGCTGACATGACCGCCGGTAGCGATCCTTTCCCAAATTGATTTTTGTTCCTGTGCCCTTACCGTTGTAACAGAAACGATCAATAACAGTAGTAATGCTATTTTTTTCAAAATAGACTCCTTTCTTATTTTGTGATGAAATTACAGTATCTGACCGGGCTTCTTTTATTACTGACAACCGGCTGGTACCTTTTTCTTAAATAACCAGGAACCATTGGATGACTCACCACGTGAAACGCTTCACCCCTCAGATATTAGCACAATAAGCCATTTCCATTAGGATGTAATTATTCTTTGCTTGCGGTGAGTGATAAATAGTTCGGACATAAAAAGGATATTCCTCAAAAACAGGAGGATCCTTATCAGAACTCCTGAAGTTGCTTTCCTTAAAAGATATGGCAAAACCTGTTTCCGTAATAAATATGACACTATACCTTTTGCCACATCACCATGCTTTTGCCAAAATTTGAGATAATACGAACCAAAAATACGATTTTACGTGGAGAAATCACAATGCCCTAAATAAATCGTAAGGAAGCAGGGTTGAATCGGAAGGGCAGGGAAGGTTTCGGGAAAAAGGAGGCGGAATTTTAATAACTAAAAAAGCTGATGGACGCTCCCCCTGGGTACACCCCTCCGGGCAGGGGTGCTGTTATTTCTCTCTGAGGATATAAACTTTATCCCCCTCACGTACCCGCTCTTCTAAGTGAAAGGTTACCAGATCCCCTTTCATGGCAGAACTTCCTACTGTTTCATTAATCCTCATTTCCCCCACTGTCGCCTCCACCACTCCGGTAGTCTCACCGATAAACAACAGCGTATCCCCTGAAGCAATTTGACCGGCCTCAACCTGTATATATGCTATCTTTGGTGATTTATAATAATTAAGCACTTTACCCAGATATTGCTTCTGAAATTCTGATTCACTTCCGGCAGCTTTTGAAATATCCCCGCCGTCCGGCTGGCCTAAGTAAAATCCGTTTGAATAACCTCTGTTATACACGGTGAGGAGTTCCTCTCCAAGCGATGATTTCATTTCCTCTGTAAGTGTTCCTTCAAAATATGCATCTATAGCTCTTCGGTAAACAGAGGTAACCTTCGCTGCATATTCGGGACTCCGTTTTCTTCCTTCAATCTTGAATGAGCGGATACCGGCTTCAATTAGTTTTTCTATAAAGGGAAGTGTGTTCATATCTTTGGCAGACATCACATAATCTTTTCCCAGTATCAAAGAGTAATCTTTCTTTCCGTCATAGATTTCATATTCCCTTCGGCAGGGCTGCATACAGTCCCCCTGATTAGCGCTGCGTCCGAAAAGTTCATGACTCATAAAACACCTTCCGCTCACGGCCACACACATAGCACCGTGAATAAAGGTTTCAATTTCAATATCAACGTTTTCTTTTATTTTAATAATCTCATCAAGTGTGCACTCACGCGCAAGAACAATACGTTTTGCACCAAGATTTTTATAGAATCGCGCGGAGCCGGAGTTAGATATACTCGCCTGTGTGGATATACAAAAGGGCATTTCATATTCAAGACACTTCTGGATTACGGCAGTATCCCAGCAGATAATAAGGTCAACACCCGCCGCTTTTGCTGCCTGCATAACTCCGTCAAGCTCGCTTATTTCCCCTTCCATCACTATACTGTTAACCGTCAGATGAACTTCAGCATTTTTACCATGGCAGAGCGTTACAACTTCCGGGAGCATTTCGCTGGTAAAGTTTGCGGCAGTTGCTCTCATATTTAATTTTTCGATGCCAAGATATACTGCATCTGCCCCTGCATTAAGCACTGCATTAAGCATGGTCATATTGCCCGCCGGAGCAAGCAGTTCGGGTTTTTGTTGCTTTAAATTCATCTTTTAAAAATACGCAATACGGCGCCTTTTAAAAAGATGAAAGTGATGCTTCTGTCAGTTTTTGCGTTTTTATGAGAAACTCCGGTCAGACAGCATTAAAATTTCCTTCTTTGTGATCTACTTCTTTTTCTCTAAGTTTCACTGATAAATCAACTTAATAATTTCTATTAAAGCAGCTCGCTGCAGCATCCCCGGCTACTGTCATGAAAAAACTCATTTTTCTTTTTGCCTTACTAATCACCTTAGTTGTTGTTTCGCTTTTTCCTGAGTCTCAAACCACGCCCCAAATGAGCATAGGAGACCAAAACAACCCAAACTCCCGCGCCGAGTATGATTTCCTGATGATGCGCGATCCGGTTCGCGATGAAATTCCGGCAGGAATTCGCAGAAGGGAAACCGAACTTAGCAGGCACTTGCAGTCTTACAAGTCATTTCAATTGGCAAAGGGGCAAAGCGCTCTGTCACTTGATTGGACTGAACGCGGTCCTAACAACATTGGCGGAAGAAGCCGTGTATTTGCCGCAGATATCGAAAATCCGGGAGTACTTATTGCCGGAGGCGTTGGCGGCGGCATCTGGAAATCCACCGATGACGGTGCAAGCTGGCGCCTGAAACTGCGTCCGGAGCAGTCTCATTCAACAAGCTGCATTGCTCAGGATACCCGTCAGGGAAAAACCCACATCTGGTATGTTGGCACCGGTGAGTTCCGTGGCTCAACCACAAACAACACCCGCTGGGGCTCCTTTTACCACGGCGATGGTATATATAAGTCAACCAACAACGGTGAAACATGGGAAATTCTCCCCTCAACGGTAAGCGGCACGCCTCACATTGCAGATGAGTTCGACTTTATCTGGAATGTTGCCGTAAACCCTGCCAACACAACTCAGAACGAAGTTTTTGCGGCAACCTGGCGCGGTATATATCGCTCCACAGACGGTGGCGGTACCTGGTCACTTGCTAAAGCATCAGACCCCGGCACGGTAAATACCGCATCTGTTACTACCGAAGTTATTGTTACCCCCTCAGGCACAATTTATGCCCACACGCGCGAAAGCGGCGTGCTTAAGCTCTGGCGCTCCACAGACGGCGTCAACTGGTCATCAATCGCACCCGGTAACTTCCCCACTGCAAGCTCACGGATTGTAATGACCTATGCCCCTTCTGACGATAATATTATATATATATTTGTTCAGAGTCCTAATAACACACCTTCTGTTGCAGGTCATCAGCTATGGAAATATACGCACACCGCAGGAGGTGGCACCTGGGAAAATCGCGCTCAAAATCTCCCGTCTGACCTTTCAACGCAGAGCGGATATGATATGACTATTCACATAAAACCAGACAATCCGCATTTTATTCTCATTGGAGGTACTAATCTATACCGATCCACCGATGGTTTTACTTCTACTACAAACACCGAAGTCATTGGCGGTTATCCCTATTATCCCGACGGAAATCATCACCCCGACATACAAGGAGGCGCTTTTAAACCGACTAACGATAATGTTTACTACTCAGCAACTGACGGCGGGCTCCACCGTGCTGACAACATCTCAATGACCAGCTCGATGGTGTGGACTTCTCTTAATAACGGATATAACGTCACGCAGGTTTACTCAGTAGCTATTTCTCCCGACAGCGGAGATAACATGATAGTCGCCGGCGCGCAGGATAACGGATCGCTTGCTACTGACTCTTCCGGTCTTTGGTATCTTATATATGGCGGTGACGGCACAGTGCTTGAACTCCCCCCTGTTGCTGACAACCGTATGTACACACAGTATCAGAGCGGTCCCTTTCACCGTCAGACCAGACAGCAAACTGATGTCGTAACTCTCACCCCGGACGGGAGCACCAGAGCTCTGTTTGTAAATCCTATTGCGCTTGATCCTAATAATTCAAACATTCTTTATTACGGAGCAGGAAAATCAAGCTCACCTACTATATACAGCGGTGTCTGGCGTAATTCCAATATCACCCAGGGAACAACATCAAACGGCTGGACGGCTATAAACGTAAGCGATGCAGGTAGCGTGAGCGGCTGGACGCGGCGCGTGAGTGCCATAGGAGTTTCAAAGGCAAACACACCAAATACAGTATATATCGGAACAACTGACGGCATTATTAAACGGATTGACAACGCTCACTCAGTTTCACCGGCTGCATTTACTGTAACTCCCCCTAATCTTAATGGGGGTACTGCTCAGGGCGGTTTTGTGAGGTGCATTGCGGTTGACCCGAAAAATTCAGCGCGGGCACTTGCAGCTTTTGGTAATTATAACTTCCAGAGTCTGTGGCTTACGACAGACGGTGGTTCAACCTGGGCTGATGTTGAAGGCAATATATCCGGCGCAGATGGTCCTTCAGTTCGCTGGGCAACATTTGTTTACAGCGGTTCTGAGCTCCATGCGTTTATAGGTACCAGTATTGGGTTACTAATGACTACACAGCTTCAGGGTGCAGCCACGCAGTGGGTTCATGCTGCTCAAAATGAAATTGGAAACGTTCCCATTGCGTATATGGATTACCGCGAATCAGACCGCACACTTGCAGTCGGAACTCACGGTCGTGGGGTATTTACCGCAAAGTATCCTCTTATTCCCGCTGAAGTAAATTCAGAGAAAAGCAGTATTGCCGGCTATATGCTTGCACAGAATTATCCCAATCCGTTTAACGGAACAACCAGAATACAATTCACGATACCGGCCGCACAGACAAGCATTGAACGTGTAAAAACAACTCTGAAGGTATTTGACATCACGGGGAAAGAAATTGCTGTGCTTATTAACGATGAACGCCAGCCCGGGGAGTATTCTGTTGATTTTACCACAGATGCAATAAAAGGGAGAGGGTCATTAAACAGCGGTGTCTATCTCTATCATCTTACCGCGGGAAATGTGAAGCTGTCAAAAAAGATGATTTTGCTGAAGTAGTTTTTGCGGTTAGTTTAATACTTCGCGAACAAAGACAATAAGGACAGCAAGGACCGCTTGCTGATATATAGTGAGCGTAAATTAAAACTTTGCGGCTTCGAATCTTTGTGCAACTGATCTTCTGCGGCAGATTTTTTCGGTCCGCGAAAATCCGCGCTGCCCTGGCATCTGTTTAAAATCCGCGTTCAGTTATCTGGTGTCTAAAGAACAAGGACAATAACGGCAGCTGGCTGACAAATTGTGCTGCTGTTCAAAACTTTGCGTTACTCTACTCTTCCTTTTTTACTTCTGCGTGAAGACTTCCTCTGCGGATTTTTTCCTTGAGCAGAAGCATTTTGATAACCTGTTCTTTATTTCCCCCGCGAAGACGGCAGTAATATATTCCTCCGGGGAGATCCACTCCGCTGAACTCGGTTTTATGGTAGCCCGCATCCTGCTCACCAAAATTTACCGTAGAAACCGTCTCACCAAGCTGATTATATATATCAAGCACGATAAATGATCTCTCTGCAAGTTCATAAGAAATTGTTGTGGCAGGGTTAAACGGATTCGGATAGTTATTCAGCAGACGGATTGCCGCGGGATTTACTATCTCTGCTTCAACCACCATAGAATATTCAAACTGCCCGTCAGTATCAAGCTGTTTCAGCCGGTAATAATATTTCCCCGGTTTTTCGGGAGTATCAGTAAACTGATATTCCTTTTCTGAATTACTGTTTCCATTCCCCTCAACAAAACCGGTTTTCAACCAGATGGCGGCAGGGGTGTTTGTTTCAGATCTCTCAATATCAAAGCCATAGTTATTTACTTCTGTGGCAGTTTTCCATTTCAGGGTTACCTGATTCTTTGAGATCGCCGAAGTAAACGAGGTAAGTTCAACCGGAAGTCCTGCATCAACGGTTCTGAGGATAGTACTAAAATCACCGACAATTATTCCTGTGGTGCTGTTAACAAAAAACACCTCACGGAGATTATTGGTTGTCCCGCTGGTCTGGGCAGTCCAATTAGTACCGCCGTTTGTTGTATATAGAATAACTCCGCCGTCACCTACTGCCCATCCTGTGTTTGCATTCAGAAAAAAAACAGCATTTAACTGGTTAACTGTCAGAGTATGGTTTTGCTTAACCCAGTTCACCCCCCCGTCTGTTGTTTTGAATATTGGTGAATAGTTCCCGGAATAACCGCCCACACACCAGCCGGTTGTCTGGCTGATAAAATATACCGACTGCATATAATGAAGTGCGGGTACTGTTGCGGTTACATAATTAACAGTCCAGTTAACTCCCCCGTCTGTGGTGTAATAAGCTGCTGCACCCTTTCCGCAAGTCCAGCCGTAATTCTCGCTATAAAAAAATACTGAATTAAGGTCGTATGTATTCCCGGTATAAACAGAAGTATAGCTTGACCCCTGATCTGTTGATCTCCTGATACTTCCTGAGCTGCCGACAAGAATAACATTGAAAGCTGAACTCATCGAGCAGTCATACGGATATGAAGAAGAATACTTAATATACCAGGTGCTTCCTCCATCCACAGTATAATAGCCCCAGGTGCCTCCGGTAGAGGCATACCCGCTGCTACTGCTGTAAAAGTCTATATACGAAGGAGAATAACTGCTTGTCGCAACCGTGAACCATGTGGCTCCCCCATCTGTGGTTTTTATCATCTGATTACTAAGATCAGAGCTGACAGCATAACCCGTAGTGGAACTGACAAAATGAACATCGGTAAAATGCCCTGAATATCCGTGGCTGACTGCCTGCCAGCCGGTCTGGGGAAGCAGAATTCCTGAAATAAAAAGAAGTATAATAAGATGTTTCATGTTGGGGGTCCTTAAAAAAAGTGTTCGAGTACATCAGCGCACATCCTAAAACTTCAAGCCAACAATGCTGATACAAAGTGAAGGTTAATTTGAGTTGTTCAATATTGCATTTATGCAGAGAGGAACATAATACAACCCCGAAAGCGAGCAAGCTGACTCCGGCACGCAAAAGAAATTCAATCGCTAAAGAATATTCTTTAGCGAGTATCTTCTTCTTTATGAGAGGAAGATTAACCCCCATTGCCTGACTAAGTGTTTTTTGCAATATTTTGAGATTTTTTTTGAAATCCTTATGTAAAATAATCTCCATTGCCGGTAAATCCTAACAAATCCGGCACCCTCCTCTTGTAGCTTGATATAGATCATATTTTGACTCACCTGCCCCACCATATTAAAAAAGTTACAGGTATTTAAAACAAAAAACCCCGGCTGATACACAACCGGGGATCTTGCAAAATTTATAAATCAGTTATCGAAGTACCTGTCAATTCATAACTCATCCTTCAAAACTCATAATTCATTTTTATCCCTCAACCAGCAATTTCATCGGCTGCTCAAGTGCTTCAATCATCCACCGCAGAAACCGAATTGCATCGGCGCCGTCAATCAGGCGGTGATCATAGGAAAGTGACAAAGGCAGCATCAGACGCGGCACAAATTCACCATTTTTATATACCGGCTCATACGCTCCGCGGGAAACACCAAGTATTGCCACTTCCGGAGTGTTCACGATCGGAGTAAAATACGTTCCGCCTATTCCACCGAGATTTGAGATAGAAAAACAAGCGCCCGAAAGGTCATCAGGGCTTACCTTCCGGTTCTTTGCTTTTTCCGCAATCACGGTTAAATCTGCTGCAATCTCTGATATGTTTTTCTTATCTGCATCACGGATAACAGGAACAATCAGCCCGCGATCAGTATCGACGGCAACACCGATGTTGAAATATTTCTTATAAATAATTTCTTTCTTCTCCATATCAACCGATGCATTAAACTGCGGAAAGTTTTTCAGCGCAGAAGCTGCAATCTTAATCAGTATAGCGGTTACAGTAAGTTTTGCTCCCTTCGCTTCAACTTTTGGTGAAAGCGCTTTTCTCACTGCTTCAAGATCGGTGATATCAGCTTTGTCAAACTGTGTCACGTGAGGAACCGATGCCCAGGCATAGCTTAAGTGCTCTGCTGTCTTAGCTCTTACGTTGCTCATCGCAACTCGCTCTATTTCACCAAACCTTGTAAAATCAGGCAGTTGCTCTGCTTTAATACCAAAGAGCCCGCCCGAAACTCCTCCGCCAGCCGAGCGTTCGATATTTATCTTCTTCATATATGCTTTGACATCATCAATCGAGATTCTGCCGCCGGGACCCGAACCTGTCACCAGATTTATATCTACGCCTATCTCACGCGCGAACCTTCTTGATGATGGCGCGGCTGGTGCCGGATTGGCCGATATACCCGTCTGCATATCAACCAGAACAGTATTTGCTGAACCAGTTTCCTTTGCTGCCATCGCTGCGACAGTGGGTTTTGTCTCTTCCTTCCTAACCGCCGGGGCAGCAACTGCCGGAGAACTCTTTACCGCCGCAGCCGATGCTCCTGCCTCTGCTTTAAAGACAACCTGTCCTACAGAAATTTTATCACCGTCCTTTATATATACATCAAGAACTTTTCCTGATATGTTTGACGGGACTTCAATGGTTGCCTTATCTGTTTCAATCTCAAGCACGGGATCGTCAATTTTTATTTCCTGCCCCGCTTTGACCAGTACCTTAAGCACTGACGCGGATGCTATATTTTCTCCGAGATCAGGCAGGGTAAACTCCTTCGATCCGGGAACCGATGCTTTGGGTTCCTCAACTCTGTACTCCGGCTCCGGGGCTTTAACAGGTTCTGGTACCGCAGGGGCGAGTGCGGGTGCAGCAGTGCCTTCTTCTTCAACCGTGAAGGCGGCATCTCCCACTTTTACTTTCCCCCCTTCTTTAACCATTAGTTTTGTTACTTTACCTGCAACGGTGCTGGGTATTTCAATTGTTGCTTTATCTGTTTCAATCTCAATCACCGGCTGATCCAACGTTACCACGTCCCCTTCCTGAATCAGAACCTTCAGGATATCAGCGCTGGCAATGTTTTCGCCCAAATCTGGTATGATAAAATCTTTAGTCATAGGTATATCTTATTAATATATTAATTTTTTATGGTTTCTTGTAGAGACGATGCCTCCCGATTGCATCGGGACAAGTGCATCGTCTCTAAGGAATTTCGTCTCTACCCGGCATCATATCTATAAACGATGCTTACGATATGTGTGGATTCAGTTTTTCCGGATTAATATCCAGGTTCTTCATCGCTTTTTTCACATCTGCCATTTTGTAGCGGCCTTCTTTTGCAAGAGCATACAATGCGCCGAGGGCAACATATCTGTGGTCAACTTCAAAGAAGTCGCGCAGTTCTTTTCTGCCTTCGCTTCTGCCAAAACCGTCCGTGCCGAGTGAAACCATTTCCTTTGGCAGCCACTTGGAAACTGAATCAGGCAGTGCTTTCATATAGTCAGATGAAGCCACAAACACGCCGTCATCCTTGGTGAAAAGCGATGATATATACGGCACCTTGGGCTTGTCGGAGGGGTGCAGCAGATTCCAGCGCTCGCACTCAAGCGCATCACGGCGGAGCTCTTTATAGCTTGTAACGCTGTAGATATCAGAAGCCACGTTGTAATCCTTTTCCAGAATTTCGGCTGCTTTAATTACTTCGTTCAGAATCGTTCCGCTCCCGAAAAGATTTGCCTTCAGCTTTTTGTCCTTCATGGTTGATGACTTAAAGCGGTACATCCCTTTCAGAATACCTTCTTTAACGCCTTCCGGCATTTTCGGCTGATGGTAGTTTTCGTTCATGACGGTTACATAATAAAAAATGTTTTCCTGTTCTTCATACATCCGGCGGATACCATCCCGGATAATAACTGCAAGTTCATAAGCAAATGCAGGATCGTAGGTAACCAGATTAGGTACCGGATAAGCAAGCAGATGCGTCTGACCATCCTGGTGCTGCAAACCCTCTCCGTTAAGAGTTGTTCTCCCGGCGGTGCCCCCGACAAGGAATCCCTTCGTAAGCATATCAGCGGCAGCCCAAATCAGGTCGCCTATTCTCTGGAAACCAAACATGGAATAATATATAAAGAACGGAATAGTATTAACTCCATGCGTTGCATACGAGGTACCAGCAGCAATAAATGATGCCATTGAACCCGCTTCTGTTATGCCTTCTTCAAATATCTGACCGTTCTTTGCTTCTTTGTAATAGAGGAGCGAGTCTTTATCCACCGGCTCATAAAGCTGCCCTGAGTGGCTGTATATACCAATCTGTCTGAAAAGAGCTTCCATACCAAACGTGCGTGCCTCATCCGGCACAATCGGGACGATCAGCTTCCCAATTTCTTTATCGCGCAGCAGCTTGGTCAGGATGCGTACAAAGACCATCGTGGTTGAAACATCTCTTCCTTCAGTGCTTGAATAAAATTCTTTGAATACCTCTTCCGGCGGCGTTTTAATAGGACGGACAACTACTCTTCTTTCGGGAACAGAACCGCCGAACTGCGCTCTTCTTTCTTTCAGATATTTTATTTCTGCTGAATCATCTGCTGGTTTATAGAACGGTACTTTTTCAATTTCAGCATCTGAGACCGGAATTCCGAATCGCGTTCTGAACTCTTTAAGTTCCTCTTCATTAAGTTTCTTTTGCTGGTGGGTGATGTTCTTTCCTTCACCGCTTTCACCAAGACCGTAACCTTTAATGGTTTTAGCAAGAATAACCGTTGGCTGTCCTTTGTGTTCAACCGCGGCCTTCATAGCCGTATATACTTTCTCCGGATCATGACCTCCGCGCTTCATTTTTCTAAGCTGTTCATCCGAAAGATGTGAAACCATCTCAAGCAGTTCCGGGTCACCACCAAAGAAATCCTGACGGAAGTAGGCCCCCGATTCAACTGAGTACTTCTGGTACTGTCCGTCAACTATTTCACTCATTCTCTTAACAAGCTTTCCTTTACTGTCGCGCGCCAATATCGGGTCCCAGTCGCTGCCCCAGACCACTTTAATAACATTCCAGCCGGCACCGCGGAATGCAGCTTCAAGCTCCTGAATAATCTTACCGTTCCCTCGTACGGGTCCGTCCAGACGCTGTAAGTTACAGTTGATAACAAAGGTAAGGTTGTCAAGTTTTTCGCGGGAAGCCAGTGTAATAGCACCTAAGGTTTCGGGCTCATCAGTTTCTCCGTCACCAAGGAAGGCCCAGACACGGCTGGTACCGGTTTTTTTAAGTCCCCGGTCTTCCAGATAACGGTTAAAACGCGCCTGATAAATCGCCATAATCGGACCAAGCCCCATTGAAACGGTAGAAAACTCCCAGAAGTTGGGCATCAGCCAGGGATGCGGATATGATGAAAGTCCCTTACCCCCTTTTAATTCTCTTCTGAAGTTATTCAGCTCTTCAAGCCCGATTCTGCCTTCGAGGAATGCGCGGGCATAGATACCGGGGGAGGCGTGTCCCTGGAAGTAAATCTGATCGCCGTCCATATCTTCCCCTTTTCCGCGGAAAAAATGGTTAAATGCCACCTCATAAATGGTAGCAGCAGACGCATAGGTTGAGATATGTCCGCCGGGTGCAGCTTCATCCTTATTTGCCTTAACCACCATGGCCATGGCATTCCAGCGGAGGATAGACTTGATCCTTCTTTCAATTTCACGGTCGCCTGGGTACGGGGGCTGCTTTTCACGGGGGATGGTGTTAATATAGGGGGTGTTAGCGGTAAATGGAATTTCAACTCCGGCCTTCTGGGCGCGGATCTGTAGCTGCTGCAGGATTTCAATAACTCTGCGTGTGCCCCCGTTTTTTAGTACGTAGTCTAATGAATAAAGCCACTCTTCATTTTCTAATTCTTCAATTTGTCTCTGCGTAAGATTATCTTCCGCCATACACTATCCTTAATTCTAATTTCGCAAAATGTAATACACAACTAATGATAAGATAAACCCATTTTACTGAACGTCCGGGGTTTGGGGGACATAACTTTGAGGAAATTACAACATTTCAGCACGCAAATCTACTGAAAAAGCGGGAAATTAACAATCTTAAGAGGATGTACGGAGTGATTCAGGGAACAATAAGTATGGAAAAGGATTAGTGTTCATAATCAATCTTTGACCTACCAAGATCTGCATAGTTGAAATTTTATTCTTAGATGCACAGGGAAAATTTTATATGTCTAAATAGGAGAGATTAATAGAGGTTAAATAAGATAATTTTTTAGCAATTTTAGTAAATGTTTCGCAATTATTATTTCTGAATTTTAACTTATTAACTCTGACATAAGAATGAA
This sequence comes from Ignavibacteriaceae bacterium, assembly GCA_020848375.1. GTDB lineage: Bacteria > Bacteroidota > Ignavibacteria > Ignavibacteriales > Ignavibacteriaceae > H2-BAC3. Next base: position 440 of record JADLAF010000193.1, on the reverse strand, counting down.
AAACACCAATTTCACTGAGGTTGAATTTCAAGATAAACTGGGTGAATTTAATTTAGACGAAGTCTATTGCGGCGATTCTGTGACAATGCTGAAATCCTTTCCTGAGAATTCTATAGATTTGGTTGTTACCTCTCCGCCTTATGACAAAATAAGAGATTATAAAGGCGAACTAAATTTTGACCTTCACAAAACTGGTGAGCAAATTTATAGAATACTAAAACCAGGTGGAATTGCCGTACTTGTTACTCAAGATCAAACAAAGAACTTCGGTAAATCTTTGACATCTTTCAAAACTATCATCGACTGGTGTGATACTATTGGATTTAAGTTGTTTGAAACTGTAATTTACCGTAAACATGGTCCCGAGGGGGCTTGGTGGTCCCAGCGTTTTAGAGTCGATAACGAGTATATGCCAAATTTTCTAAAAGGTGAAAAACCAG
>JADLAF010000192.1 GCA_020848375.1 Ignavibacteriaceae bacterium | reverse complement strand
ATTATAAATCCCCAAAGTCCTAAAAGCTCTCAGGATAAACCTGTTTGGGAGAAAACCGAGATATTGAAAGCGGAGAAAAAAACAAAAGTCAAAGGATATCTTGATTATCTCACGTTAACTTCAAGGATGATTCACCTCTATCCTTTTGATCAATACGGTGAAATATTTGTTTATAAAATGATATTTGCACAAGGTCGTGGTCCTGATCTGTCAATTAATAATCCTTTTGCCGCTCACAAAAAGGATAAAAAAAAGGGTTATACTTCAATTAAAATAAATAAGGATCGTCAGCTTTGGCGTGATTATAACTCATTATTTGCATTATCCATTAATGGTGATCTAAAACCCCCTCTTAATCTCTTTCAGGCAGCTGAACTTGAAGACAAAGGTTTAATCACCAATAGCATTTTCTATTCTGCAATGTGTGGCGGTCTTGCAAGCGACCAGGCAAAACTTTTTCTTTGGCGCTTAGACATTCTTCCGTTACCACTTCATTTGTATCGTAATCAGGATTTTATAAATGTCTTGAATGATGCTATCAGGTTTGCAGAAGATCTTGATTTTAAGTTAACTCTCTACACAGAAAATATTTTAAGAGGATTATTTACAATAACCAGTGAAAAAGCTCTGAAAGAAGCAGTAAATAAAATCTTGCCTGTTTATAATACCTCAACGCTTTACTGGTCTGAACTTGAAATCCCTTTCAAGGAGTTAATTTTAGCTTGTGACGGCAGCGAAGAAACTGATTTAATCGCTTATATACATTGGCAAGAAACCTGCTATTCCATCCAAAATAAGTGTAAAGCTGATGTTGAAAAATCTATTATTGGTCTCTCACGCGGTCCTAAAGCTATTGCAAAAGCATACAACACATCATATAAGGAGAAAAAATAATGAACGGAGAAACACACGCCGGTCGTTTTTGCTCTTATCTTCTTTCTCTCGCTGAAGATAAAGCTGCAATGTCCGCTCTTAAACGCGGGGCGGCTCACCAGCCGGGTGAATATACCCCCCAATTCAGATATATCGTCCCCTTTATTCCGGAGAAGGCCTACGAGCTCCCCTATTTCCTTACGGCAACCCTATTTGGCATTCATCCCGAAAATTCCTCTGCGGGGTCTTTTGGTACTGCGTTTAAGCGCATCTTCGAGGCAACTAAATCGGATAGCATAGAGCTTCGCTTTAATGCCCTTCTTCAGGCAAGGGAAGAGGATTTGCCCTATCATTTCAGAAATGCAGTCTCACTGCTCGCTTCAAAGGATATTCCGGTAAACTATACCGAACTCTTTGATGCAATCAGAAACTGGAGCCATCCTGATAAATTTGTTCAGAAACGCTGGGCAAAGGATTTCTGGCGCGCAGATTTTAACAACGATACTAATAACGAATCTTAATTTTTTTTTACTAAACAGGAATATATACCATGATTATCGAACTTCACCTTTTACAGAATGTTGCCCCTTCATGCCTCAACCGTGATGATGCCAATGCCCCTAAGGATTGCGAATTTGGCGGCTACCGCCGTGCCCGCATTTCCTCCCAGTGCATTAAACGCTCCGTCCGTGAGGAATTCAAAAATACCCTCCCTGCCCGCACCGGTGTCCGTACAAAAAAAGCTGCTTCACATTTAGCAGAATTATTAACCCCTGTATTTCAGGAAAGAAGCTTGGAAGAAATAACTCGTCTTGCAATAACAATAACTCAAGCCTATTTCGTTAAGAAGGAAAAGGATGATAAAAAATCTAAAAAAGGCAAAGATGATGTAATCATGAATGAAGTCAACTCTGAAAGTGTTGATGAACAGGGTGAATCAGATTCAAAAGCTGAAAACAATTCAGGGGTTGCAAAAAAAGATAAGAAAAAAGAATTATCTGAAATTTCTGATGTCCTTTATTTCTATGATTTAACTGAATTTGAATCAATAGTTGAGGAGGTTGCAAATAAAAGGGAGGTATTCTTGGAAATTCTGAATGAGTCTGACAAAGTTAAGGGTAAAAAGAAAAATGATAACCAGGAATGGAAAAAAATTATTCAAAAAATTAAACCAAAACCAAATGCATTGGACATCGCTCTCTTTGGCAGAATGATGGCAAGTTTCCCTGATAAAAATGTTGACGGCTCATGCCAGGTTGCCCATGCAATCTCAACTAACCGCGCTTCTATGGAATTCGATTTCTACACTGCTGTTGATGATCTCCAGAAAAACGATGAGTCCGGTGCCGGTATGATGGGTACAGTCGGCTTTAACAGTTCCTGTTTCTACCGCTATTCGGTTATCCATCTGGACCGCCTTAAAGAAAATCTGAAAAATAATATGGACGCTGTTAAAGAAGCAGTAAATGCATATATACAGGCATCCTTCACCGCTATGCCTACCGGTAAACAAAATTCCTTTGCTGCCCATAATCTTCCCTCATTTGCTTTTGTTGCCATAAGGGAAAGCAATACCCCCTGGTCACTCGCAAACGCATTTGAAAAACCCGTAAAGCCAACTCAGCAAAAAGGTCTTGTCGCTAACTCCGTAAAGGAATTAAACTCCCACTGGGCTTCCCTCAATTCTATATATAACAGCCGCCTCGGTCTTAAAGCCGGTTATATGTTTGCGCTCCCCACTCCTGATCTCGATGAATCTGATTATAGCGCCCTCTCCGGCTATAAAACGGAGTCTCTGGATACGCTTCTCAGCGGCATTGATTCTGCACTTTCTAATTGAGGTTATCTATATGCCAACCTTAATCATTGAACTTGAGGGCCCCATGCAGTCATGGGGCTACCGCAGCCGCTTTGGTGAACGCGATACAGGCCGTGAACCCTCCAAAAGTGGAGTTCTCGGCATCATCGCTGCCTCGCTGGGGCGCACTCGTGATGTTGATCTCTCCGACCTTGCCTCTCTCCGTTTCGGCGTAAGGGCAGACCGTGAAGGGAACATCAAAAAAGAATTTCAGACTGCTCTTAATGTTAT
>JADLAF010000191.1 GCA_020848375.1 Ignavibacteriaceae bacterium | reverse complement strand
TTCCAGGATTATCAGAACAATATCACTTTTGACCGTGCTGATATTACTGTTGATGCAGTTGGTAACCTTGTGTTCTTTGAGAACTCAAATGAAGAAGTAATTGTCATTTCACGTCCTGGTAACGGCAATACCTTTACCACTCCGGCTCTGGCTCCAATCAAAGTTATCTTTGCTGAAACTATTGCTGCAGTGCGTATTGATGCAAATAATGACTTTGTTCCGGATCGTTTGAATGAAGTGGTTACTGTTATTGGCGTTGTTAACTCAGTTAATTTCACTGCATCCTCCAACAGATTCCAGTACGGAATTCAGGATGCAACTGCCGGTATCATCATCACCAAGGGAAGTGAAACAGGCGGAGGTACAGTATATAACATCGGTGACCGGCTTCTTGTTACCGGTACGGTTGGTCATTTTAACGGTGTAACCCAGCATAATCTGACTAATCTTGCAAATGATATCGAACTGTTAGATATTAATAATGCTCTCACTCCTGTTGAACTGAGTCTTACCCACTTCCTTGAAGCAGCAGAAAAATATGAAAGCATGATGGTTAAAGTTAATGGCGTAGCTACTACCCCGGACAATACTGTGAACTGGCCGGCAAGTGGTGCTGATGCAAACATCAATATCTGGGATGGTTATTCCAGAGCCATTCTCAGAGTTGACCGTGATACTGACTGCGATGGTCAGCCGGCACCCACATATCCTATTAACGTTGTGGGACTTGCTACACAATACTTCACCGGTACACCGGCAAACGGTGGTTACCAGGTATCACCAAATGCTTATGCAGGCATCACACAGGGTGTAGCAACCAATCCGCATCCGTATTTCTTCCTGAATGCACCGGCTGATAACGCCACGATAACTGTTACAGACTCTTCACAGAGTTTTACAGCTAACTGGAGCAAAACCATTGATATAGATGGTGAGGCAGTGCAGTACCAGTTCCAACTATTAAAAACTCCTGTATTTGGTTCAAATCCATTGAATGATTCTTCATTCACCTTTACCGGAACACAGGCATTAGGTTGGTTGGGAACCGCAGACACACTGAGCACCAAATGGACAGTACGTGCACGCGGAGGAAACAGCATCACTTTTATTCCAAGTCAGGATACATTCAACATCAGAATCATCAGAGCGATTCCGGTTGGAGTGAAGGATGTGGTTCCGTCACACTTCTATGTAGATCAAAACTATCCGAATCCATTTAACCCAAGCACCACAATAAAATTCGGGCTTCCAACTGCTGAAGTAGTTGATCTCCGGATATACAATATGCTTGGTCAGCAGGTAGCAGTACTTGCAAACAACAGGTTCTATGAAGCCGGCAGTCACAGTGCCGTATTTGATGCAACCCGGCTCGCGAGCGGTACCTATATTTACCGTTTACAGGCAGGAAAGAACGTAGTAACCAAGAAGATGCAGTTACTCAAATAACCCCATCAAAAAAAACTCTTAAAAAGAGAAACCCCTGCCGGGTCAGACTGGCAGGGGTTTTTTATTTGGAGTGGAATGCTTAAATTTGCACTTGAGAAATATGGGGCTATAGCTCAGTTGGGAGAGCGCTTGAATGGCATTCAAGAGGCCAGCGGTTCGAACCCGCTTAGCTCCACTCATAAACCCCTAATTTACAACAAGTTAGGGGTTTTGCTTTTTAAAGACTTTTTTGTGTGCAGGTTATTGTGCAGGTTTTTCCCCCGCTTTTCGCATGGTGTGCAGGTACTGTTAGATTATAAATTACCCTTCATACATTAATTTTCTTTTTCCCGCTCTTTGGCTTTTTCACCCCATTTAATCTTTGATAGCCCCATAAAAAAAACCCTTTACCAGCAACCGAATCTGCTGACAAAGGGGCCTCATATCATCTCGTTCAATGGTAGTAGAACTATAACACAAAACTAAATAACTCCCTAAAATAACTCCCCCTCAAAAACTATCATTCAATGATAGAAAAATGAGAATAAGATTTTGCAGATTTGTTTCAGTCATGGAAGAAATTCCGGTTTTTCATATAATTCAGGCAGCCCGTTGAAACATATTTTTATTATCAGAAAAATTCTTTATTTTTCTATTGAAGGAAAACTGTTTGGGGAGATTTTATCAGCCCCCCGGACGAAATCAATACCAATGAAACCATTTTTGGAAAGCGGTCGCAGACCGCGTTTAACAACATTGTTATACTTCACTTTCGGGGTCTCAAATACTTGGTTAACCCTGAGAGGAGGGGCCGTGCTGTGAAATCCCCATCTGACCCCGGCTGCCTACTCTGGGCAAAAACCTTTGATGAAGGTGTTCAGACCTTCCATCCTCTGTTACACCACTCAATTGATATTGCGGCTGTTGCCACTGAACTCCTGACCAAACGATTCTCCCCTTCAAAATTTTCCTTTGCTGAAAAACTCTTTAAGCCCTCTGATACCCATAATTACCGCCTGCTCGTTTTTCTGGCTGCCATTCACGATATAGGAAAAGCCACCCCCCCCTTCCAGGCAAAACACCAAGGACTCAAAATAAACCTTGAGAATCACGGTTTCGATTTCAGCTCAGTCCGGCAAAACGGCCAAAAGCAGCGCCACAACTTCCACACAGAACAGTGGATGAGAGAATCTCTTGAAAAATCTGCTCAGTTGAAAATCGAACAGGGTTCCCTCCGCAGATTAGCCAAAGCAGTAGGCGGCCACCACGGACTCTTTTCCTCTGCTGGCGAACTGAAAAAAATTACCCTCAGAGAGATGGGTGCATCAGAAATCTGGCAGAATGCAAGAAATGAAATCGTCTCAACCCTTGCAGATCTTTGTGAAGTTAAAGGATGGAATCAGCCAATTTGTATCAACCCGGAAATTCCGCAGCTCGTGCTTCAATACTGGCTTACCGGATTTATTACCCTGGCTGACTGGATTTCTTCCATGCCCGGGTATTTTCCCTATGCTTTCACCAACGGCAAACTTCAGTTCCCCGATCCCCGGCAGTATTTTGAGCAGAGCCGCCAAAAAGCCCGCGTTGCCCTTGATGCCTGCGGATTCCCTGAATGGAAAGATCCCGGTGCCCTCTCCTCCTTCAGTTCTCTTTTTTACGGTTATCAGCCCCGCAAACAACAGGAAGAAGTCCTCTCAGCTATTCACGCAAATCTCCGGAGTGAACCCGTCCTCTTAATCGTTGAAGCCCCCATGGGTATCGGGAAAACCGAAATGGCTTTCTACGGATCCGAACTCATCAATAATTCCGAAACTCAGTCAGGCGTATATATCGGTATGCCAACCATGGCTACCTCAAATCAGATGTATATGAGATACAGGGAGTTTCTCGAAACCCGGCTCCCTAAAAATCACGTATCATCACTCGAACTCCTCCACTCCGCAAGCGAACTGTTTCTCTCCGGCACCGGTAAACCCCTTGATATATCCGGAATCGCCGATGAAGGTCAGGAAGAAACCGCAGCCCTTGTTTCTTATGACTGGTTCCGCCCGAAAAAACGGGGACTCCTTTCCCCCTTCGCTGTCGGTACAATAGATCAGGTTCTTATCTCTGTCCTCCGCATAAAACATAATTACCTCCGGCTCTACGGACTTAACGGCAAAACCATCATTCTCGATGAGATACACTCCTACGATGTATATATGTCCGAACTCCTCTCCCGCTTCCTGGCATGGGCGTCCCAGCTCCGTATTTCAGTCATACTGCTCTCGGCAACGCTTCCTAAAAATAAAAGGATGCAGCTCATAAAAGCCTACGCAGGCAGTGATATACTGGCAGATGCTCTCTACCCGCGGCTCACCATCGGTAAAGCTGGTACTGTTTCCTCAGTGCCCCTCACTCCGCCTGAAACAAAGGAAATTAAACTCAGCCGGCTTCAGGATGATACGCTGGAAGAAATTGCCGTAAAGGCAGCTGATCTCGCCTCCGCAGGTGGTTGCATTGCCGTTATCTGCAACACCATTGATAAGGCACAAAAACTCTTTCAGCACTTCAGCTCAAAGTATGATATACCTTCTCTGCTGCTCCATTCCCGCTTCACTGCTGAAAGAAGGAATGAAATTGAAAAAGATGTCCTTCACTACTTCGGCAAAGGTGGAAGCAGACCTGAAAAAATGGTACTCTTCTCAACTCAAATCATCGAGCAGAGTCTTGATATAGATTTTGACTGCATGATCAGCGAACTTGCGCCCGTTGACCTCCTCCTCCAGCGGCTCGGCCGTCTCCAGCGCTTTAAGGATCTCCCGCGCCCTGGTAATTTTATAAAACCCTCTGCCTTCTGGTTCTATAATGAAGACAGCAGCTTCAGCCGCACCGTTTACCTCGGATATATACTCTTCCGCTCGTATCTCAGTTTAACCAGAACTCAGACCATAAGAATACCGGATGGAATTGAACCTCTCATTGAGGAAGTATACGGAGATGACCCCCACCCAGCAGCCAGTCCTGATGAAATCGCCAAACTTTATAAACTTTATAAAATATATCTTGAGAAACAGGCTGATATGCAGCGTAAGGCAGATGGCAAACTGATCCCTTCCCCCTTCGATGAGGATGGCCTCGAAAGCAATGCCGAATTATACGAAGATGAAGATCCTTCAACTCACGAAAGTCTTGCCGCACTTACCCGTCTCGGCGGCTTAAGCGTCCGTGTCGTCTGCTTAATTCAGGAGGATGATCAGCTCTTTTATGCTCTTAATGAAAAAATACCATTTACTCAAAACGAACTGCCTGATCACCAGCTCACGCAAATCATCATGCGTGCTTCCGTTCCGGTTTCTTCCAAACGGCTTGTAAGGTATATATTAGAATCGCCTGAATCAGTTGTTCCAAATAGCTGGATGAAAAACCCCATGCTCCGTTATATGCGGATAATTATTTTCACCGGTGGTTTACATCAGACAGAATTTTCAACCCTGCTCTTTGATAAAGATCTGGGCATAGTTATCAAAAAATCAAATGAGGAAGAAGATGAAAGCATTTAATCTCGCGGATGAACCCTGGATTCCGGTAATCCGCAGCGGTACAAAAATTGAACGCATAGGACTTCGCCAGTGCCTTCTTGAAGCACATACCATAAGGGAAATATATCATGATTCCCCCCTTGTGGTCATGAGCACATACCGGCTCCTGCTGGCATTTGTTCACCGCATCTTTCCCCTCAATTCTGCAAAAGAATGGGGCGGCTTATTTAACAAAAGTAAATTCCATGAAGAAGATGCAAAAAAGTATATAAAAGATTGGTACGATCGCTTCTGGCTTTTCCATTCTGCGTATCCTTTTTGGCAGTCAACTAAAGTAGGCACCAAAGGTGAAACCACAAGTGTCAATAAACTCGTAATACACCGTGCAGCCGGTAATAATGCAGTATATCATGACCATTCCAATGAAGAAACCCCCGCACCCTTGCACGCATCGGATGCTGCCTTGCACTTAATTACCGCTCAGTGTTTTTCTCCCGGTGGTGGTAAAAGTGCGACAATCAATTTCCGCAGTTCACCCCTCTCATCTGCACTGGTCACCTTTCTCACTGGCGAAAACCTTTTTCAAACATTGATGTTTAATTATATGATTCAACCTGGCATTCATTCTAAACCAGATGATAAGCCAGTTTGGGAACGAACCTCACCTGTCAGACCGGAAGAAAAAACAACCCTTACC
>JADLAF010000190.1 GCA_020848375.1 Ignavibacteriaceae bacterium | reverse complement strand
TCGTTTTAGATTGTGGTTTTTTATTTTTCATATCTTACGGCTTCAATCAATTAAAAACCGATTGATAACGAAACTTTTGAAATATCTTTAAATCTTTTATAGTCAGCATAGCTGTAATCAATGCGCGCTGAGAATGCACCAAAGTCATAATGAAAACCGACTCCGGCGTTCAGACCTTCTTCAGCTTCTTCAGACTTCATCAGAGAATTATAGCCGGCTCTGAGGGAGATCATCTTGCTCCAGGTTATTTCTCCGCCGAGGTTCAGGTATGCTGTGTGGTTGTTCGGATAGACTGCATCGGTCGCAACTTCAACTTTGAAATCATCCGAAACAGTAAAATCATACCCTAAACCCACAGTGAACACCAAAGGCAGTGTCCAATAATCTGTGTTCAAAGTTGCGGTAATTTTTTCATTATTACCGGTATTAGCCGGGTCAACATCCACCGGCTGGTAGAGGTCTTTTCCGTCTAATTTCATCTCGGTTCCAAAGTTAGCTATATTCATGCCAATTTTCAAGCCAGGAAGTTGTGTATGAAATAACAGTCCTACATCAAGCGCAAAGGCAGAAGCGGACTCATTCCATATCTGCTGACGGATGTATTTTACCGTTCCGCCAATCGAAAAGCGGTCAGTCAGGTTTCTCGAATATGAGACTCCGAGCGCAATATCCTGCGCCTTCCACCGCTGTCCGGTGCCGTTTGGCTGCTCCGGAGTGGTGATTTCCTCATCACCGTAGTCAAGCTGGTTTATGCTTATTCCAAATGCATCTTCATCACCTTTAAATACCAACCCGGCCCAATTGTAATTGGTGCCAACCAGCCAGTCTGAATAGGAGACGTTAAACTCACTTCTTTCAAGCCGTGAGATTCCGCCTACGTTCCAGAAGAGGGAGGTTGCATCGTTAGCAACAGCAACAAATGCCCCGCCCATTCCGGCTGCCTTTGAGCCGACTGGAACGGTAAGGAAGTTTGCGGCAGTAGTTCCGACCTTGGTCTGAGCAAATAAGCCGGCTACTCCTGTTAAAAGAATCATGCAAATTATTTTAATAGTTTTCATTGTTATCTCCTGTCCGCCGTTACTTTATGATAGCCAGTTTACCATACTTCTTAGCGCTGACTCCGTCTGCTTCAACAACATAGAAGTAAACACCGTAGGCCACATCAAGACCTTCTTTGGTACGCAGGTCCCAGCTCAGTGAGCCGTCAAGAAGATCACCGTCATGTTCGACTGTTCTGATGTGAGCGCCTGCCGAAGTATATATATACACTCTGCTCTTCGGGGGCAGATTAATGAAGTTAATTATGCGCTCGCCTCTTCCGCGTATCTGGGTGGGCAGCGGTTCTTCAAACACGTTTGTCACCACATACGGATTCGGAACTGCTTTAACCCGCTCCATCTGCTCGTTCGCGTTTGCTGCATCATAAGCCGGGATGTCAGAATTAAAGACAAAACGGTCTGCTGAAGTAAACGGTTTAAAGAATGATACAATGAGTGTATCACCGCCTTTGGCTACATAAGCTGTTGTATCAAGGAAAACAAACCACCAGCCGATTTGGTCACCTTCTTTAGTTGCAACCACAACTGCATCGCCGTCCGAGAGTGTATCACGTCTTGAAGCTTTTGTTTCACTCATCACAAACTTCACCTGAACTGGATTTTCACGGTCTGTAACATCGAATATTTTGAAATTGATCGCTGTTTTCTTTGCAATATTTCTTCCGAATAAGTAACGCAAGTCATTCGATGAATCTGCATACGAATCGGAGAAAACAAACGCAAGGTCAACCGGTGGTTTTATACCAGTTAAATTACGTGGAGGACCCTCCACATAACGTGCGGCAGTAAATGTGAGAGGTTTTGTTGTGTCAGAAATCGGATTGTTTATCCTCCATGATGTTCTGCTCATATCAAGCCGAATTGAGTCGGGTGACTGATACGAGGTATCAAAAGAGATCCTTACTCCGTTAAAGATATCTCCGTTAGAAGGAAATAATCTGTCCACATTGCTCAACACCTGAAGTCCTGAGAGTGAATCCTTCACACTATATGCATACGCTGTTCTGATACCGTTTACAACAGAATCAAGGAAGGAAACCACATATTGCGTTTTAGAAAGTTTGAAAGGGTCAACCACTTCAAAGTAAGGTGTTGCAGTTGAAAATCCGCCTAATCTGTTTAATGCAATGCTGCTTGCCGGTGGCACATAACCAAGCACTGGCGCGTTCGGTGTAACAGCAACCGTGTTAATATCAGTCTGGAGATTCCCAAGAGCATCCTTTGCAATAAAGCGGGTGTTTTCAGAGGGGAAAACCTCCGACTCTGTTTTACCGCGGTCATAAGCAACTACAGCGTAGTAATAAGTTTTTCCGTTCAGAACATCAGTATCAACAAATGAATTCTGAACACCTGTTTCGTTACCGAGATAAAACGGAGCTCCGCTGGTCAGATCATAAAGACCCGGACCCGCAAGGAAATAACCATATATACCATTCTTTAAATCATACTGAGCAATTGGACGGTAAAATACCTTTTGTCCTGTTCCATCTGAAATCTGCAATGCATCCGAAAGGTCAGGGTCAGTTCCTTTATATATCTTATATCCTTCAAAGTCTTTTTCTTTAAGTGAAGGATCAATTGAGTTTTCAGCAATGCGATCCCAATAAAGAGTAACCTGACCATCGCCGGGCACAGCGGTAACCGTCGGTTTTTCAGGCGGACGCGGGAAGTTGTAATTTGCATTATAGATAACCTGTGCAATTCTCTTTGTTTTTAGCACACCTCTGTAGTCATCACCATAAGCAAGCGCCAATGAAAAACGTTCCGTCTGACCTGGTAAAAGCGGAAAGTAACCGGAACCATACATAAAGTCACCATCTTCACCCTTGATTGCCACGTTATTTACAATACTTTTAGGTACTTCGAAGAATCCGGGTTTAAGATTCTTCCACATATCATCTTCATTGTTCATTTTAATAACATTGGAGGGGACGTAATACCAGAATGAAGTAAGACCTAACTGATCTGACTCATCAACATCAAGTGCATCAAAGTTTGGTTCACCCGGTGTTGGAACACCATCACCTTCTCCTGCATCACCTGTACCTGGCTGACCATCTGCTCCAACGTCATCATATTGTGCAGTCCAGTCCTGATCATTATCAATCAGGTCATTACGTTTTTCATCAAGCATTTGGTCATTAAGGCCAAGAGTGCCAATATAATCTTTGTATTGAACGGGATTAATTGTGTCAAACAGAACTGCGCTTGTTGTATTGTCACGTTTAAACTGTCTATAGTGAACTACATAGTTTTCATCAATCAGGCCATCAAGATCATTATCTATACCATCTGAAGCATCTTTACCAAGATCGCCAAATGTGTTGATCGCTCCTTCTCGCAGAGCAGTAACACCAGGGTTCAGGAAAAATGGAACTCCCATTGAAAAAACAGTTACTGTATCATTAGGCATGGTAAAAGTTGAACGAGCAAAAGTTGCCTTATCAATCAGTATCAGTTTATCACCGGCTGATACAGTTTTAGGGTTATAATCAGTGTCAGTAAAATAGGGTGCTGAGAGAGGATAAAGTTTTCTATTATCAGCATCGTTATCAACTCCGTCATAAGGGTTACCCGGTGACTCAAGGAATGCATAAGCTATATATCCCACCTTAGATGGGTCTGGCTGCCACTTTGGATTATCTGATGGGCGAATTCGTCCTTCAAAGTCCCAAGTATAGGTAATAGCTTCACGGACGTCGAAGAATGATACATCATCATCCCACTCATTTCCAGAAATCCCCACATACGTGCCTATAACCGTTCCAAATACAGTCTGGTCATAGGTTTCGGTTCCGTCATTCTTTATATTATATAACCAGAAGACCACATCCTGTGCAAGAAAGTTAGACCACTGAAGACCTCGAACGGCTACCTGAAGTGCCTGACCACGTCTGGTTGTGTCAGTCATGTCAGGATAGTAACCGTGGCGGTTATACATTTTTTCGTCATTAAAATCATCAATCCAGAAATAACTTTCCTGGTCAGCATTCATCTGTGCACGTCCAAAGTAGCCATTCCAATCAACAGTTGGTGTAACATCCACACCATTTACAATTATTGGCTTGCCTGAATATGTCCAGGTCGGACGGTCTGGCCAACTCGGCGGCCAGGTTTCTGGCTGGTGGCTCATTGCCACACCCTTACCTGTTGCAGAAAGCGTTGCATTTGCAAAACCTGGAATAGGTTCAAAACCCAGGAACTTGCCGCCTTGTGCAAAGTCACCACCACCCGGACGTTCAACCGGAGTTATAACAACAGAGACAATAGTATCACCAGCATCAGCAATTCCATTGTTGTTCCAATCTTTTATGGGAAGCCGCACACCTACTACAGGTGAAACATCACCAACATAACCGTTGTCATCATAACGCCATGCGCCACTTGGTCCTTGTGCGCCGGGCTGAGCAATTACACCCCAATTTGAAAAAACTGTTCTCACCTGGTTTCCTCGGTGAACACCTACTTTTCTAAAAGAACTGGTACCACGAGCTGTCACCCGCTCCTGTGCAATCAGTTCACCGAAGCTCAGCATCAGAACTGCCGCGGTGAGTATATATATTTTATAATTTCTCATTTTTAATTCCGTTTTTTTCAATCTTAAAAGAATAACGTTGCACCAAATTCAATTCTCCGCGGTTCGGAGTAGTTGGTGGGAACTCTGTACCATTCATCCAGAGTGTTCACAATGGCAGGCAGATTCTGCTGGCGTCTGAGGAACTCTTCAACGGTAAAGTCAGCGGTTCCGCTGTCGCCATATACATTAACTTCATTGCGGATATCAAACAAGTTATATATCCTGGTGAAGAAACTAATTTTGTAAGTTTCCATGATTTTAAAATCATAGTAAGCACGGAAATCAGCATTCACGTATGTTGGCTTTGTTTCACTGTTGGTCAGCAGAGTCGAAAGATTGATTGACTGATTTGGCGTATATGGAAAACCACTGCCGTAACTGCCAATCATACTTATACCCCACTGCTCTGCGGCATAAGCAAACGTAACGTTAATAGTATGGGTCTGATCCTGATTCAGACGGGTAAGCTGAATTTCAGGAAGTGCTCCGCCCACCAGAGCATTTCTCGTTGCAGCAGGGTCAGAGGCATTTCCCTTTGCTGACTGCAATGTATAATCAAGTGTAGCCGACCAGCCGTCTGAGAAACGCTTGGTCAGGGTAAAAACAATTCCTTTCACGAAGCCGAAGTCTGAGTTCACAAACTGACTGTAACGTCCTGAACCACCAAACAACGTAATTTCATCGGCACGGGTACCTGCCAAATCGCGTATATCACGGAAGTATGCGGTAAGGTCAATTGATATATCATCAGTAATTGCCTGCTGCACACCTACTTCGCCGCTGATAGTGCCCTGAGGTCTGAGGTCTGAGTTGCCGGC
>JADLAF010000189.1 GCA_020848375.1 Ignavibacteriaceae bacterium | reverse complement strand
CCTGGAGTGATATTAAGAACCGGACGGAGGTGCAGTTGATCAATCCTCAGGTTAAAACCACAGCAGAGACTGCAGACCGCTATTATTACGAAGCCGGTATCGGGTTTAACCGGCTGCTTATTTTCTTCCGCTTTGATATTTCTGCCCGGCTTTCCCAGGTGAGCGGACCTTCCTATCGTGTAACGTTTTCGACCGCAACGAACTAATCCGAAAAAGATAAACTCCTTTTACACAACCTCTTACAAAGAGATTATTGTTCAAAAATATGTACCCGGTAACAATTACCGGTTATAATCTGAATGATTTATCTATTCTTTAAAAGATGCAAATCCAGGTGCAAATTTCAGCAAAATATGAAAAGTTTAAGTCCTTCTTTTTGGCATAATTATTTCTTTATTTAATGGTAAATCATTTTATTTAAATTAACACACAGGCAGCCGGGTAAAACTTGGGCCAGCAACAGCTACTTCTTATTGTGATAGCGGTTATCATTGTCGGCATCTCATTTATTGCGGGAATGACAATCTATAGAAGCTACATAACTCAGGCAAACCGGGAACAGGTTGTGGCTGACCTGAACATTATCGCTGCGGACGCACAGGCCTTCTACAGACGTTCCATTCAGCAGGCAGGGGGTCAAAGCTCATTCCTAACCTACCGGATTCCCTTTGGTTTCAATGAAAATGCAAATGGTACTTACGCTGTTAAATCGGTTATAAAAGATCAGATTGTTTTGACCGGTACAGGTGTTGAGCCGGGTGAAGATGGAAGTCCTGTCTCCTACGATGTAACGGTTACTCCCGGAAAAATGGTTATCACAAAAAACAACTGATTACCAGTCATATTTATAAAATACCACCAGTAAAAATTACTCGTAAATTATTCCAGAGCTGAGTTTCTAATAAAAAACTGGTGATTTTTGAGCAATTTCACATATTTAATTTGGCATGAAATTTTCTATACTTTATGTTGTAAATAGTTACTCACGAACAAAATATAAAGGAAAGAAACTATGGGTCAGCAGCAATTGCTCCTAATCGTTCTCGGTGTTATCATTGTTGGTATCTCAATCGTTGTAGGTATCAACTTATTCCAGTCAAGCGCAGTCCAGGCAAATAAAGATGCTCTGGTATCAGATCTTAACAACCTCGGCGCTTTAGCACTTCAGTATTACAAAAAACCTACTAACCTTGGCGGCGGCGGAAATGTTTTCACAGGTTTCACAATTCCGGCAAACCTTGCTTCAACAGCTAACGGTACTTACGCCATTACTGCTAACACAGGTGCTGTTATTACCATTACCGCTACAGGCACAGAACTTGGCGCCAACGGCAGCGCGGTAAAAGCAACTATTGCTGTTACTGGTTCAACTGCTGGTATGGTTACAACAATTACTAATCCTTAATTCTGCTCAAATGAATGCTAAAACCGGCTTTGTTTATACTTAGCCGGTTTTTTTATGTCTGTTGTTGTGATCTCGTCGTTTATCATTCTCTGGTAATGGCAACAAACTGTTACGTTTTAAAGCTCTGTTCTGTCTAAATTATCCTTTTCGAACCGTAACAACTCCGGCAGCCATTTTTCAATAAGTTAGGAGGGGATATCGGTCGGACTCCACAATTCCTCAACCTTGTTAAATTAAGAATTTGCTCAACGGTGTGCTTTTTTAAAAAGATTTGCGCATCTGATAGTAATCAGTCTCCGAAATTGCCATCAGGTTCAATTAGAATTACCGGTAAAAAATACCTGTAATTAATGCGAAGGTTAGTGATAGTGTAAGAAACTGGCAAATTTCATCCAGTATAAGGAGATTTTTTTTGGCATGAATATTACTTACTAATGTGCGTCAGTAACTAATCACAAACAAAATCAAGAGGAAACAAACTCATGGGTCAGCAGCAATTGCTCCTAATCGTTCTCGGTGTTATCATTGTTGGTATCTCAATCGTTGTAGGTATCAACTTATTCCAGTCAAGTGCAGTTCAGGCAAATAAGGATGCCCTTATTTCTGATCTTAACAATCTTGGCGCTTTAGCTCTCCAGTATTACAAAAAACCAGCTAACCTCGGTGGCGGCGGACAAGTTTTTACGGGTTTTACAATCCCCACAAACCTTGCTTCTACTGCTAACGGTACTTATGCTATCACCGCAAATACTGGTGCAGTTATTACAATCACCGGAACGGGTAAAGAACTTGGTGCTAATGGCAGCGCAGTAAAGGCGACCATTGCTGTTACGGGTTCAACAGCCGCAATGGTAACAACAATTACCAACCCTTAATCAGGGGTCATAGTATTGTTAAATCCGGCTCTGTTTTTCCAGAGCCGGATTTTTTTTGTCCATGCAAGCTGTTCCCAAACCGGAACCATTCCGGCAGGTCTTTGTCTCCTGAAAACTTACTTAAAATCTCCATCATTCAACTGTTGTTTCAACCAGTGGGGTTTTGTTTAGGAATTACAGGAGCACTCAATGGGCCGGTGCTGTTGTTGCTGGCTTTGAGTAAGTATTTTCTATTACTATCACTCTGGGTAACATCTATAGTTCAGACAATAAGTACCTCAAATCTTAACATCACAGTAATTCTTATGCAGTATGTGCAATTTTAAGGAAACACAAATTTTTTTTTGTATAAATTTTTCATAATTTATTGTAACAATAATTAATCTTAAAAAAATATAGAGGAAACCGCTCATGGGTCAGCAGCAATTGCTCCTAATCGTTCTCGGTGTTATCATTGTTGGTATCTCAATCGTTGTAGGTATCAACTTATTCCAGTCAAGCGCAGTTCAGGCGAATAAGGACGCCCTTATCTCTGATCTGAATAACCTTGGTGCTTTATCACTACAGTACTACAAAAAACCCTCTGCCCAGGGTGGCGGCGGACGAGTTTTTACAGGTTTTGCAATCCCCACAAACCTCGCTTCAACCGCTAACGGTACTTATGCTATTACCGCTAATACGGGTGCAGTTATAACCTTCACCGGAACAGGTAAAGAGCTTGGTGCTAACGGCAGCGCAGTAAAGGCGACAATTGCTGTTACAGGTTCAACCGGGGCTATGGTAACAACAATTACCAACCCTTAATCAGGGTTCATAGTATTGTTAAATCCGGCTCTGTTTTTTCAGAGCCGGATTTTTTTTGTCCTCCGCCGGGGTAAACTTCCGAAGCCGGGATTTGAACAATAATAATTCTTTTGCCGGATAAATCAGGGGTGTAGCCAAGGAGATTTTAATAAATAATCTGATCCCTTTTCTTGTCCTAAGTCCTTATAAAATAAGCAGAAAATAGCCCTGATTTCAACAAATGCTTCAATCTTAGCCAATAATTAATTATATTTCAGGGTTAATGAAAAACAGAAGTTTTATTCATGGTTGAATGCCGTTTCGTCGCTGAAAATCCGGCTGGGAAGGTGCTTTCCGGCAGTCTGGTTGCTCAGAATCTTTCGGAGGGAAAGAAAAAAATCAATGCGATGGCTGAGAAGAATCAGCTAAAGATAAAGTCCATTGAAAAAAAGGCAACCTGGGTTTACACAGCCAGAAAAGGGAATGACAAACCAATAAAGGGGGAGCAGAAGGCATTTAACAAGCAGGAGGTGGTTGACGCTCTCACCCGCCTCGGGTATGACAAAATAAGCGTCAACAAAAAGCTGCTTGATATGAACCCGGCCCCGCCTGTTCAGGATGTGGTCACTTTCGTTAAAATCAGTTCCGAATTGATGGATCAGAAGCTCCCCTTCGGAGAAGTTATGAACCTGCTGATTAACGATACGCAGAATAAAACACTCCGCGATACCCTTAAAGATATAAACAACGAATTAAAAAAAGGTGCAGACAGCCAGGTTGTCTTCAGCCGCTACCAGAGTGTTTTTGGCAAATTCACCGCTTATATGCTGGGTCTGGCCTCAAAAAGCGGTAACATGGCAGAAATTTACCGTGCAACGGCAAAGTTCCTTGAACGACAGATGGAATTCAAGAAGAGTCTTAAGAGTGCCCTGATCAGCCCCTTTACCACCATCTTTGTTCTTATGCTCGCGGTGATGTATTATGTGGGATATATATTCCCCGATACGGCGAACCTCTTTACCAAGTTCGGCATTGAGCTTCCGCCTATGACAGCTTTCACGCTTAAAATAAGTGATTTTCTTAAAGCGAATATTCTGATAATTATAGTTGTTATTGTAATTCCGTTTCTCATCCTTGGTAGATTGCTTTCCACGCCAAAGGGAAGAATCATGAAGGATAAATATATGCTGAAGATGCCGGTTATGGGAAATTTAATTCATAAAACCGTAATCGAAGTTTTCTGCCGTGTGTTTTATACATTGTACTCAGGATCGGCTGAAAGCATCGAACCGATTCGTATAGCCGCCGAAGCTGCTGATAACGCCTACTTTGAAAATCAGATAAAGAATGTGGCTATACCATTGATGGTTAAAAAAGGTATGGGGATAACGGAAGCATTTACAGCAGCAAATATTTTTACTGAAACCGCGCTGAACCGTTTTCACAGTGGTGAAGAAACAGGAACACTTAAGAATACAGCACTGCAGCTCGCAAACTATTATGAAAGCGAAACAGTATTCCGACTAAAGAGTATCATTGAACTGATACAGGTTATTATTTCTCTGGTCATCATGATTGTGATGATTCTTCTGACTCTGGTATCAGCAGAAACAGCTACTGTATCTCCTGACCCGAACAAGATGAAATCAGTTCTCGAATTTATCCGTGAGTATCCGGTATGTTAGAGACAAATTTAGAGTTTACTGATAAAATTGGTTATCTGCTTTTTAAGAAAGGCATAATTAACAGTGAAGTGCTCGAAAAAGCGCTCAAGTTAAAGAACGAAGATAAAGCAAAGCAAAAACGGAATCTGGCGCAGATTTTAGTGCAGGATTTTAATTATGATCATGATTCAATCTTTAACGAAGTTGCCAGTCTTTATGCATTCCGTGAAATGGATGTTACCGCAGAAACCATTACTCCTGATGTTGCCGATAGAATTAAGAAATTTGTTAATGGTGGCGGTGATACTCTAAAGAAAATGATTCTTGATACTAAAGTTATTCCCTATAAATATGATGATAAGCAGCGGGATAAACTTTTAATAGCTGCTACCGACCCCACCGACCGCAATATACCAAAGATTGCATTTGGGCTTAACGCGCGCAAATACGAAGTTATCTATGTGCGGAATAAAGAATTTATTAAGCTGGTTGAAAAACTCTTTCCGCCGGAAAATGAATTTCTTAAACAGCTTGAAGCAAACCCGACAGAGTTTAACGTTGAGATAGAACAGGATAAAGATCTCAGTGAAGATGAACTTGAAAATGAAATCAATAAAAGCGCGCTGGTTAACTTAGTGGAAGCCGCGCTTGTGGAAGGCACAAGAAAAGGGATAAGCGATATTCATTTTGTGCCCCGTTCGGCAAAAAGAACTGATATCATGTTCCGTGTGGATGGATTGCTTCAATTGTGGCACTCACAGGAAAACACTTCCCCTGAAGCACTCATAGCCGTGGTAAAAGACCGCTCAAGAGGCATGGATCGTTTTGAACGTGAACGTTCTCAGGACGGATTTATCCAAAGGGAAATAGACGGAACTATTATCCGTTTTCGTGTCTCTGATATGCCGATGGTTGGTACCGAGCTTAAAAACAAATTTGAGTCAATCGTAATAAGAATTCTTGATGACAGAAAGGTTATAAAGGATTTAGGTAAACTCGGACTCGCTGGTTATGCAAAAGATGCATTTGAAAAGGCAATCAATCAGCCGCAGGGGATGGTTATCTTGACAGGACCAACAGGTTCCGGTAAAAGTACCACGCTGATAGCCGCGCTGTATCAGGTGATTGACCCGACAGTAAACGTTCTGACCGTTGAAGATCCCGTTGAGTATGTAATAGAAGGCGCCCGCCAGTTAAAGATTGGTCACAAGATGAATTTTGAGCAGGCCATAAGAGGTATCCTTCGTCACGATCCTGATATTGTTCTGGTGGGTGAGATGCGAGACAAAGAGACAGCCGAGGTTGCTATTAAACTGGCGAACACCGGTCACCTTACCTTTTCAACGCTTCACACGAACGATGCTCCAAGCGCGGTATCCCGCTTATATAAAATGGGTATTGAACCGTTTCTTATTGCTTATGCTATTAATATCATTGTAGCTCAGCGCCTTATCAGGAAATTATGCACCTGCAAGAAAAAAGCCGGGCACCTTGATGAAGATTACCTGAAATCGCTGGCCATAGATCCTGAACCTTACCGCGGACTTGAGATATATGAAGCTGTCGGATGCGATAAATGCAGCAAAACCGGTTATAAAGGACGTATTGCAATCCATGAGGCCTTATATTTTACAAAAGACCTCAGACAGATTATCATAAAATCAGGCGGCGATGTAGATGAGGAGAAGATACGCCTGCAGGCAAAAAAGGACGGCACTCTGAATCTAAGAGAATCTGGTCTTGATAAGGTAAAACAGGGGCTTACCTCTTTTGAGGAAGTAATTACCTCAACAATGGAAGAATAATCTGCGACTGTAAAGCAAGTATATATATAAATATCAGCGAAGAATATCAGTGATAGAAGAAACCAAAGCAGCGATAGGCAAAGTACTGAAAGTAATACCCCAGACAGTTATGGGGCAGGACCGTATCAATTATATAATTGATCAGTTTAAGAACTTTACTCAGGAAGACCGCCTGCTTTTTCTGAAGGTATTTAACCGGATTCTGACCAACATGATAGAAAGGGAGGCCTCTGATATCGAACTTGGCGGTTACGGTAATGACAATTTTGTATGGATGCGTATTTTTGGAAAAAAAGAACGCGTTAAGGATCTGCCGCAGTTCAACCTCGATGAAGCAGCAGTGCTCATCATTAATATACTCAGCGAAAATCAGCGCCGCTATCTTATTGTAACCAGAAGCATTGACTTCAGTTATACATTTTTCTATGAACGGAAAAACCTTCCCGTCCGTTTCCGCGCAACAGTCTATTTTGATCTTGACAGTATTGCGCTTAACATGCGTGCTATTGCTGCCGTGATTCGCCCAATAGAAACCATGGAGTTTCATCCGAACGTGCTTAAAATAATGAGCCACATGCACGTTAAGTTCGGGCTGACTCTCGTAACAGGTATAACCGGCTCAGGAAAATCATCCACCCTTGACGCAATCATTGATTTTCACAACAAACTTGATACTTCCCATATTGTAATTATTGCTTCACCGCTTGAGTTTGTTCACAAATCTAACAAAGCTATTGTAAGGCACAGGGAAGTAGGACGTGACGTTCTTACCTTTAAGGACGGAGTTATTCAGTCACTTCGTCAGGACCCTGATATCATCGTAATTGGTGAAATGAGAGATCCTGATACCATAATGGCTGCACTTGAGGTAACTGATACCGGTCACAAGGTTTTTTCAACGCTTCATACATCTTCAGCCGTTGAGTCTATTGATCGTATTATTGCCGAGGTTCATCCGAATGAACAGGACAGGGTACGCAATCGTCTTGCTGATGTTCTGACCTGTGTTGTTTCTCAAAAATTGGTTCCGACCATAAACGGCCGTGTTGTCCTTGCTAAGGAGGTTCTTCTTGTCAACTCAAGCGTCAAAGCCGCCATTAAGAACAACAATACCAGCGAGATATATATGATGATAAATCAGGGGGGGCAGTTCGGTATGCAGACCATGGAGCAGGATCTTAAGCGTCTCTTCCTGCAGAAAAAAATTTCGCTCGAAGCCGCAATGAGCTTTGCGAATAATAAAACACGTATGCAGCAACTCTTAACGGCTATGTAATGGAGCAGTACGTCTGCATTTACTGCGAAGGATCTGATTCAAAGTTCGCGGTCTTTGAAAGAGACAAGGGAAAACTGCGTCTTCTGAGAACGGCATCCATAGATTTATACAAGCAGTCTTCAGGCGTACAGACAGATATGCCGGTCTTTGATACAGCGAAGGAAGGTGAATTAAACCTTGATTCGCTTGGCGGAGATGTTATTTCCCAGAATCTTGAGGATGTTGCCAGCGGCGGCGGTCAGTTGGTTGAGGGTATCATTAACGCCTCATTAAGCGGAATAAAACTACAGCACTGCAAATTTGTACCAATTCTTACCGAGCCGGCACTATTTTATCAGACATCAAATAAAAAGGGAACTACCGGTGCTATCCCTAAATTTACGCAGGAGCTGTCAGGAGAATTTCCGGTGGACGGAAAATCTAAGAAGAAGGCGGTTAAGGGGGATGAGTCAACCGGGCAGGTTGAAATAGCAGACGGTTCAACACTTCGCGTGCGTCTCAGGTCTGACACAAGCTGCATCCAGCTCGTGAACAGGCTCGCACGCTACAACAACCAGCGTATATATAAAATCAGTTCAGTTAAAAGCGCCGAAATATCACTTGCTGCTTATGTGGCAAAGCGGAAAAGATTTTTCCCGGATGACTATTCTCTGGTTGTATATATAGGCAAAGAATACAGCAAGCTGGTTTTTCTTTTTGGAAGAAAAATCAAACATATTGGTTCTACCCTCGATATCGGCACAACCAATTTGCATACGTACGATGTGTATTTTTCCAAAATTCTCCTTGAGATGGAGAATGGAGCGGTACCTAACATAGACAACATCATTGTCTGCGGCGAGGATGTTTCTGAAAATCTTGTGCTTTCATTTTACGGAACGTTTCCTGAAACCAATGTCAGCCGGCTTGAATTTGAGGACATAGATCTATCGTCCCTTTCTGAATCTGATCAGGAGAAAATTTCCTCCTTCAGCGTACCCATTGCTGCAATGAGCGAGATAAATGAGGAGATTGTTAAAAAAACTCCTGGTATCAATCTGATTCCCAAATGGGTAGTTGAAGATCAGAAACCGCTGCAGTTTGCCTGGCATGGTTTCCTGATGATTCCGCTTCTTATCCTGGCTTCGTTGTTTATAACATTGCAAGTGCTCACTGGCAGAAATCTGCTTGACGGGATTGAAAATGAGATAAGGGTTAAAGAGCAGCTCAAGCAGCAGAACCTTGAAATAGTTGCCCAGATCGAGGCGCTGGACGCGCGTATCAACAGTTTTGACCAGACCCAGACAATACTCGACTCAGTGAGTGTCGGGTCAGAAGTCTGGGGTAGAACGCTCAATCGTTTCTCAACCATAGGGAATGAAAGAAAAAGTTTCTGGCTGAGTAAAATTTCGATTGATGATCAGAAGTATGTTAAGGCAGAGGGATATTCACTTAGCAGTGATATCCTGACTCTGATAACAGCACGTCTTGACTCAGCCACGCTCAAAAGCATAAATTATGAACCGATCAGGGAGCGTGACGCATACCGCTTTCTTATTTCGCTGAGGGAGCAGTAGGCAGTACGATGGACAGAAAGCTTAAAAACACTCTCGCTCTTGCCGGTCTGGTTGTTTTACTCGCGGGAATTGGCTTCGGATATATATACATATTTTTGCGTCCGGAAATAAAGGCGCGGACTGTTGTTCTGGATCAGCTTAAAGCACAGGAGTTTGATACTGAGTCTCTGAACCTGCAGCTAACGGAAAAAGTAGAAAGAGCCCGGCAGCTTGATTCAGTACTTGCTGCCAGAAAATTTAATATTCCAGTTGACATCCCGACTCTGCAGTTTTATGAATTTATGAATATGGCAACCAAGCTGATATCACGGGATGCGAGGGTGAATATCGAATATGTTTCGACTATTCCGGAAAGGGAGTTTTTCTATCACAAATATAAAATTAACGGTGTTTCTTCATACGCTGATTTATATCAGCTCATCTATGCAATTGAAGAAAGCAAGGAACTGAAGAAGATTGTTGAGCCGGAGTTTATGAATTATGTTGACCCGAATGTTGAGAGCACACCCCGCTTTCTGGTTAACTTTAACTTCTTTGTTCATGTCTATTTTTCGGGGAACGACCGATTTACGACCACCGGTTACAACGAAAATACGCTAAGAACAAGCAGCCGGTATGATATATTTTCTCCACTGATTGCAACCAATGTTCCGCTTAACACCGAGGGACTGCTTGACGTTCAGGGGGCGAAGCTGCTCGCGGTTGTTCCTGAAGGGGTGTTTGTGGCTGATAATAAAGGAGAGACTTATCTTCTTGCGGAAGGGGATAAGGTATATCTTGGTTATCTGACCAAAATTAATTTTGAACAGAACACAGCAAAGTTTATCCTGAACAAAGGGGGAATCGTTGAGAATCTGGTACTTATCCTTGAAAAAGAAAGACGGAAATAAAGTGAGCTGCCTTATGAAAACCATACCGAGTTTACTCATACTGATATTGCTGCTGAATATACCATCACCAGCGCAGACAAACATTGAAAAGCAGCTTGGTGAATACATCCCGCATGATGAGGTTGTATCTATGGCTTCTTCGCTTCAGTTTTCCAAGGCGATTGAACTTCTGAGCGCCATCAGCGTTAAAAAAACAGGCAGACCGCTGGTTACAACTTTTCAGCGCGAAGATCCCATTGGTCTGGATATCATTAATGTGCAGTATGAAAAAGCGCTTCTGATGATTATTCAGTACGCCGGACTGATGATTGAGTACAAAGAAGATGTTATCATTATTAAACGGAAAATTGACGCTGCCGAGGAAATTAAACCGGATATTTACGCTGATGTAAATTCCCGCGAGATTAAAATCTCCGCTATCTTTTTTGAGGCAGACGTAAACGAAACACGTGAACGGGGTATTAACTGGGAGGTGGCTCTTTCAGGCAAGGGGTTTAACTTTGGTACCGGAACAACCACTACGGGTCAGGTTACCACTGACGGAGGAAATGTATCTTCCGACTTTAAAATTGGTACAAGTTCCGAGTTTGGAGCCGGCAGTCTTTTCGGCGAGGCACTTACACTCTTCCGACTTTTTGAGTCAGAAAATGTTGGTGAAATTATTGCCAGTCCGACCATAACAGTGCGGAATAAGCGGCTCGGCACAATACAAAGCGGTTCTGATTTTTCCATAAAGCAGCGTGATTTTGCAGGTAATGTAACTGATCAGTTTTTTTCTACAGGTTCAATTATTAATGTGACACCGTATATATATACTGAGGACGGTGTTGAGTATATGCTTCTTGACCTTACCGTTGAACGCAGTTCCGGTTTTCCTTCCGAGCTTTCAACCGAAATTAGAAAAACAAAGGTTACCACACAGGTGCTGATGCTTAACGGTGAATCTACCGTCATCGGAGGGTTATATCTCAATGAAGAAAAAACAGTCCGGGCGGGTATTCCGGTACTCAGAGACCTCCCCTGGTGGGTGCTCGGAATCCGCTATCTTACCGGAAGTGATCAGCTCAGTGTTATTAAAAAGGAGCTGGTAATAGTTATTAAAGCAGACTTTATTCCTTCATTAAAAGAACGCCTCGCAATGCCGACTGAAAACGGTATTGTTGACAAAGAGGTTGAATCGCTGCGTGAACGCATTCGCAAATCAAAAGAAAACAGTCTGCAGAACGAAAAAAAGGATTAAACTTTGCCAAAGATCCTTATTGTTGATGATGATGTGCATCTCTGCGCGGCACTATCAGAGGAGTTTCAGCACTGGGGGTATATAACATTTGCCGTGCATACAGCAGATGATGCACTCGAAAAAGCCATTAGCTTCATTCCTGATATAATTCTTCTTGATTTAAAGATGCCTGGTAAGGGAGGGTTTGACGTCCTCCGCTCACTCAATTCTGCCGGCAGTACAATTCCTATTATAGTACTCACGGCTTATGCAGACGTACGCAGCGCAATTGACGCGGCAAAACTCGGGGCATCTGATTTTATCAGCAAACCTTATAATGTTGAAGAACTGATAACAGCCGTCAACAGATTAACCGGGATTAAGACACTGCTATGAAAATAAATATCAGGATTATCCTGATTAATTTTGTTATCGTTGCGGTTATTCTGACAGGCGCGGGTGTTACTTTTTATTCGATAATGATAACGGTTTTGCGGAATCAGCAGTCCGCTTCGCTCAACAGAACGGTTTCAGACCTCGGGCTGATGCTTTCCGAACTTAATGAAGAAAACAGCCGTTATTTTGATATTTATATAAAGGAACGAACGCTCATTACACCCGGGGATGATGAGGCATTTAACTTCGTTTTTAAACTTAACCCTTCCGGTGTAATCCGTCCTGAGGATGTATTTTATGTTAAAGGAATCCAGCTTCCCAAGAAGTCATTTACCATTGCTGAATTTGCTGATAAGAACCCGGCTCTGGTTGTTAAGCTTATTCAGAAAATCCCGGGGGAGGAATATCTGTATGGCTATCTCTTTACTGAACCGCTGCTGACGCGAATCTCAAAAAGAATCGGGGCAGATATTGCAGTTTTTGAATCTGATCTCGTTAATGCTCTCTCAAATGAGGGGGTGCATCAGCAGAATTATTATATACTTTCACAGCTTTACAAGAAAATTTCACGGTCGGCTTCCGAAGTAGTAAGCGGCGGAACGGCAGAGTTTGCATATATACTCGCATCACTCTACCAGGTGAGGCAGGATACCTATTCAAACAAGACCATTAATCTGCTGGTTTTTTCAGGAATTGCTGAGTTAAAAACTCTTCAGGAAAATCTTAAGTCAATCCTTCTTCTTCTGGGTATCACCGGCGGAATTCTTTCAATCATTCTTACTATTGTTTTTACATCACGGCTCAGGCGCCAGATCATCCGACTTAATGATATTACCAACATCACCCGCTCAGGGGACTTCAGCAAGAGAATGCTCGTGGAAAGCGATGATGAGCTTGGTCAGCTTGGCCGGGCATTTAACGTGATGCTTGATGAACTTGAGAAAAAAGAACATCAGAAAAATGAATATACTGACTTTATTACACTTATAAACCGTAACCCGACATTAAAAGAGGTAGCCGATGCTGTTCTGAAAAACATCGGGCGTACCGGCGGATTTTCTTCCGGCAGAATATGCATTGTTTCTCTTGAACAGTTTCAGGTTATTGCTGCTTTCGGAGAGATGACCGGGGAAATATCTGAAGAAGATGAAGGAATTTTCCGTGAAGCAATTGCAACAAGGTCGGATCTTCTTTTTTCAGTAAAACATACAGGAGAAGGTCATAGCAGGGAAATCAGGCAGCAGTTTTTTATTACACCGGTTATATA
Source organism: Ignavibacteriaceae bacterium (assembly GCA_020848375.1). Taxonomy (GTDB): domain Bacteria; phylum Bacteroidota; class Ignavibacteria; order Ignavibacteriales; family Ignavibacteriaceae; genus H2-BAC3. Next base: position 11,366 of record JADLAF010000189.1, on the reverse strand, counting down.
TAATCAGGAAGTAATTGCACTTATCCATCTGGTTACGCTATCAGAACTCGGACAGGAAGCGCTTGATTATATGAATAAGATCAGAGAACAGCTCGCGCTCGGACTTATGAATGCAATATCATTAAGCCGCCTTGAAGATCTGGTGCGTGAACTCAGAGAGCTTAATGAGGAATATCATCAGCAGAATGAAATAGTTACCAGACAGAATCAGCGGCTTAAACATTTGCACGAACAATTAACTGAAAAAGCTGCAGAACTGACGATCCAAAAGAATAAAGCTCAGGAGTCAACCCGGCTGAAGTCAAATTTTGTTGCCACCATATCGCATGAGCTGCGCACTCCGATGAATGCGATACTTGGTCTGACGGAGCTGATATTAAATGATCCGGCTCTCAGTTATAAAAACCGGGAGCGGCTTGAAGTGACACTCAGAAGCGCGCGCCGGCTTATCGCGTTGATAAACAGTATTCTTGACCTTTCGCGCATTGAATCGGGAAAGATTGATATGAGAGTCGAAAAGTTTGATATGGCTGAGTTTCTGGCTGAACTTGACAGTTCAGTCAGACCTCTGGCTGAGCCGAAGCGACTTTCCTTCAGTATAGTGAACAGATTTAATGAGAGCGCCGGGCTGCTTACCTCTGACCGTCATAAACTTATGCAGATTCTCATAAATCTCTGTGGTAATGCAATAAAATTTACCGAGAAAGGTTTAGTTGAACTCAGGGTCTTTTCAGCTTCAGAAGAAGAGGTTATTTTTGAAGTTGAAGATACAGGAATTGGTATAAGCAAGGAGGAGCAGGAATTCATATTTGAAGAATTCAGGCAGGTGGATAGTTCGCTCAGCAGAAAATATGAAGGAAGTGGACTCGGTCTCTCTATCTCACATAAATTCACCTTATTGCTTAAAGGAAAACTTACACTCAGAAGTGAACCGGGCAAAGGAAGCACTTTTTTACTTAAAATTCCGAAGCGGCTTCAGGGATTTCCGGTTGAAGTTCCTGCCGATAAAGGAAGCGTTTTGCTCTCTTCTGACAGCAAATTTCCGCAGCAGAAAGAAACAGATTCTGAGACAGAGAAGGGCGATTCGTATCAGGGAGGGTATCTTGGTGATATCCTCATTGTTGATGACGACCCTGATACGCTCTTTACGCTGAATGAACTTGTTAAAAAAAGCGGCTGCAACACGCTCCTTGCTAAAAACGGAGTTGAATGTCTGGAGATTCTTGAATCCGCAGTCCCCGATATGATTCTGATGGATCTTATGATGCCGCGGATGAACGGGTTTGAAACAGTAAAAAGAATTCGCGAAGACAAAAGATTTGAACAGGTTCCGGTTATAGCTGTCACGGCTAAATCAATTGATGATGACGGAGACGAACTTCTGCAGGCGGGATTTACCGGCTATATACGAAAGCCCTTTGATGCAGCAGCTCTTATATTAAAAATTCAGAGAATATTTAAACCAATCAGAAGAACATGAAAAAAATATTAATAATTGATGACCAGCACGATAACGCGCTTATCCTTTTTGAACGTCTGACCCGCGAGGGTTTCAGAGTTCATATTGAGTATAACGGCAGGGACGGCATTCAGTACGCAAACACGGAAAACCCTGATTTGATTTTGCTTGATATAATGATGCCTGATATGAACGGACTTGAGGTTTGCCGTCATTTGAAGAATAATGCCCGGACAGCATTTATCCCCATAATCCTTGTAACCGCGAAAAACACACCTCAGGATACGGAAGAGGGATTTAGGGCAGGAGCATTTGATTATATTAAGAAACCGTTTGATAAACTCGAACTTTTTGCGCGTGTTAAGAGCGCCATACGCCACAGGGAAACTCAGGAGCTGCTTCTTGAGGCAGAAAAAGTTTCAACCTATATGGCAACCGTTGTTACTACGAATCACAAAATTAAGCAGCCGCTCACGCTTATTAATCTTGCCAGCACGGCAATAAAACGGGAACTGACAAAGGAAGAAGTAATTCGTGAAAATATTGCCAGAAAACTGGAAACCATCGAAGCTGCTGTGCTTGATATTAAAGATGTTCTTGAGCAGCTTAACCGGATTGAGAAACCACGCATTTCAGAGTATGTGCGTGATATCAAAATGATTGATCTTGAACCGGATGAAGAAGAATAGCAGGTAAGTTTTAATTTGCACCCTGCATCCAAAAACTTTTAACTACTGACTCTTCTGCGGGTGCCGAAGTTTTAAAGAAGTTCTTTTATAGTTGCCAGCATGGTTTCAAAATCATACGGCTTGTGTATGATCGAGCTGATATTAAGGTTTTCAACCGGAATCTTATAACTGAACCCCGTACTGCCGGTTGAAAAAATAATGGGGACAGAGTAATTAATCTGCCGCACCTGGCTGATGGTATCAATACCGTTCAGACCGGGCATATTAAAGTCGATGATAAGCAGGTCAACTTTTATTTCATCTTTCATAATGCGCAGTACTTCCTCACCCGATTTCACTTTCAGGACGTAGTAGTCAAGTGATTCAAGCAGTTCACCCAGCAGGTCGCAGAGGTCTTCTTCATCATCGGCAATCAGAATAATAGGAACAGAAGGCACAGAATGTTTGGCAGATTTAATTATTGACGGGATGTAGATGTTAAACCGTGTCCCATGGTTTATTTTACTTCTTACCTCAATGTGACCGTTATGCCCCTTGATTATTCCGTAAACAATATACAAGCCCAGCCCGCTGTTTTCTTCTTCTCCTTTGGTTGAGAAGAAGGGGTCAAATATCTTACTCAGGTCCTGTTCATTTATACCCTTACCGGTGTCAGCAATGGAAAAATGTATATATCTACCTTCGGTGAGGAAAGGGTACCTGAATGCGTTCGTGCCGTTGACGGTAAGGTTTTTTACTTCAAGTTCAAGAATGCCCTGATCAGCCATTGCCTCACGCGCATTGATGCAGAGATTAAGCAGAACCTGAAAAAGCTGAGTGCTGTTACCGTGAATCAGATCGGGTTTTTCTTCAACAGAAATGCGGAGATCAACAGTGGCGGGGAAACTGTCTGATATCATCCTCGAGATTTCTTCAATGAGAAACTCAGGATGAACAATTTCTTTAAGTTTGCCGCCGCTTTTTCCGTAAGAGAGGAGATTTTTTGTTAAATCTTTTGCTCTTACCGCACCTCGTTCTATTGTTGTAACAAGACGGAGTATGTCCTCCTGTTCCTTTGCTTTTCTCTTAAGGATAGCAACACTTCCAAAAATGCTGGAAAGAATATTGCTTATATCGTGAGCAATGCCGCCGGCAATTTTTCCTATAGTTTCGAGTTTTTGCTTTTGCGCGAGGCGATTCTCAATATACCGGTTATGCTGAACGCCCTGAAGTGATCTGAGGAATATACCTGCCAGCGACCTGTGTCCTTCAACCCCGGTAAGATTTTCGGGTGAGAACTCTGCTGCTGATTTTCCGATGAGCATATATCCATAACTGATACTGCCAAAAATTGCGGGAATAAAAGTTAGCGATTCAGCGCCAAGCACCGCGTGCAGATAGCCATAATCAGGGTGAACCGAGCTGTTAACAATAACTTTTTCACCGCCGGAGGATGTTGCATGAATAACCGTATCATAACACCGTTCAAGCTCCTGATGCAGGTGAGGGGTGTGGTTAAGAAGATTTTCAGGATCATAGTGCGCCGTGAGGAACTCACCCTGACTTGTTTTGGTGCAGAGCAAAGCAAAATCCGCCCCTGATGCATCAGCTACATCGGCAAGCAGCGATCCGGATACTTTCTCAAAAGCATCGGGCTCAAAAAGTCCCGTGATGAGATTCTCAAGCCGCTCAAGTTCTATGTTCAGTTGGTTCTTCATGTCTCCCGTTCACCGGTTCATGTTGATAACAACAAGAACAGGTACTAACATTTATTTTTCTAATTGATATTTTTTGATTTTTGTATATAACGTTTTCTGACTGATGCCAAGGTGCAGTGAAGTGCGCACCCGGTCCCAGTTAAACTGGTTTAAAACTTTTTTAATGTGCTGTTTTTCAACTTCGTCAAGTGACAGCCCTGCTGAAAAATCTCCGTTCACAAAAGACTTTACGGTTGACTCTTTTATGACTGACTTAACAGCCGGAAGATAAAGATTGTCCCGGCGAATAACTGGTCCGTCACTGAAAATAATTGCTCGTTCAATTATGTGTTCGAGTTCACGGATGTTACCGGGGAAGTCATAGCTCATCAGAATTTTTTTTGCATCTTCCGAAAGTGTTTTTGGCGTTCTTACCGGTGATTTAGCCAAGAGAAAATGATTTGCCAGAATGGGTATATCTTCGGCGCGGTCGCGCAGAGGCGGTATAACAAGCGTTATCACATTCAGCCGGAAGAGTAAATCTTTCCTGAAATTTTTCTGATCAGTCTCTTCCATCAGGTTTCTGTTAGTCGCGCCAACCACTCTGACATCAGACCTGAGAGCATTAAGCCCCCCCACTCTTCTGTACTCACCATTTTCCAAAAACCGAAGCAGTTTTGGCTGCAGATTTATGCTCGTCTCACCAACTTCATCAAGAAAAAGTGAACCGCCATTTGCAATTTCCACCAGTCCGGGTTTAGTGTGCTTTGCATCAGTAAAGGAGCCCTTTTCAAACCCAAACAGTTCACTTTCAAAGAGAGTATCGGGCAGCGAGGCGCAGTTAATCACCACAAAGGGTTTTTTGCTCCGGGCTGAATTCTGATGGATAAACTCTGCCATCAGTTCTTTGCCAGTGCCGGTTTCTCCTTCAATAAGGATATTCGAGTCTGACCTGGCAGCTTTAAGCGCAAGATTTATTACATTTTTTAGTGCCTGGCTTTCGCCTATTATTCTGAGGGGTATATCTGAATGGGTTCTTTTGGAGAGGAGCTCATTCTTAATAAGAAGCTCTTTGTGCTCAAGGGCGCGCCTGACGGCTACGAACAGGTTTTCGACATTATAGGGCTTTGTAATAAAATCATACGCGCCAATTTTTATACATTCTACAGCTTTGCTGATATCCATATCTCCTGTCAGAATGATAACAGGAAGCTGGGGGTAAAGGTCTTTTGCTTTTCTAAGGACTTCTTCGCCGGAGGTTGGCCTCATTTTAAGGTCAAGCAAGAGCAAATCATACTGCTTTTGACCCAGATGCTCCATAGCAGAAGCTCCGGTGGTGACAGCATCAATCTCATACCCCGCCTCGCCGAGTTGTTCGGTCAGGAGGTAGCAAAGTGCTTGGTCGTCATCAGCAGCGAGGATTCTTGGTTTCAGGGTCATTTTCTTTGCAATTAAAGCCCAAATATAACAAACCAGGGGGATATTGTCCTGTCGGCTGGGATACGTTGTGACGCAGTTCTGAAATGACCTAAAGTGAAACCTGCCACGCCGAATCCTGACTAATGTCTTGAAGTTCAGTCAAGACAGTTAGAGGTGCTTTCAAGACGTTTAAGAGTCAGGGAACCTGCGAAAACTCTTGAAAATGAGGTGTTTTGTTTGGCACAATCTGTGTATTCTCTCAAGTGTGTAAAAATTCACTAATAAAGGAAATACCACAATGTTAAAGAAGTTTTTTTTCCTGATACCTCTGTTTATCTTTGGTTTAACAGGATGCTCGGAGGACAACACCGGACCCGGTTCTGATGTTACAACCGATGACCAGGCATTAGAGCAGCTTGCTGCCGAAGACTCTTCATCGCAGTCTTTTGAGGAAAACTATAATGATGCAGGTGCACATTTTTTCATTAACACAAGCGTTCAGGGGAACATCTATCCGGTAAAAATAGGAAGAAGAATCATTAGCGTTACCCGTCAGTTTGTACGGCAGATTGATGGCGACAGCGCGTATGTTACGATGACATCAACCTATACCGGAGTTTTCATCATCGAGGCAAGTTATGAGCCGGTAACTCCGGGTGATACAACTGCCACTGCTGATACTGTCATTCAGAAACCCTTTACCTCTGTTATAGTAAAGAACATGGTTTTTGTAAGGATTAACAGTAGCAGCAACCCGAGACTGAACTGGAAACTTGTAAAGGTTTCGCTGCCAGCAGGAGGGACTGTCACTAATAATATATCCATAACAAAAGCAGTCCTTACATTTGCAAACGGAGACTCATTAGTCATCACCAATCCGAATGAGTTTTTCCTTTCTCGCAATCCTTCAGGAGCGAGAAGGGATATCCCGGTTTTACTCAGGAATTCTGCGGTCCGCCTGCGTGTTGAAATATTCAGTGCTTATGCGGATGATGATTTTGTAACTCTGACCCACAGCGCAAATCTTCGCGGATTCTTCCGGGTTAAGAGACGTCTTATGCTGGTTTCCACCGAGGTTTCAGGCGCGGGATACGCAAAAGTATATGAGCAGACTTTTCTGGCAGGCAGTGCACAGGGTCATTTCCATGCCGTGATAGATGCAACACCGCGCGGAGTGATTTTTGAGTCAGCATCGCAGTTCGAGACCAAGGTATGGGGTGTTCCTTACATAGTAAGATAAGGATTAATTATTTCCTGAGCCGGCCTTGCCTCTGACCTGGGTAAGGCCGGCGGGATTTTTTTGATAAGACCAAATACAATGGTAAATTGAAGATTATGAAAAAATCAGTAAAATTAGCGGCACTGACCGCACTGCTCTTTTGGGCAGGATGCGATAAGCCAAATCCGGTTCAGCTTGAAGGACCGCCGGGAAGTGGTGATGAGCAGAGTACAATAGAGGTGCTTTCGGCTAATCCGGAACAGACAAACTCTCCTTACGGTTATGATACCACTGCTTTTTTCAAACCTGAGGACGCCTCACTTCGATACGGCTCTGCTCTGATTATCGCAAGGAACAGTCTATTTACCGGTGATTCAGTTTTAGTTACCAGCTTCGCGGAATTATATATATATGACCGCACACAGCCGGTCAAAGACGCAGAGGGAAGAACGGTAACCTATAAAACCAAAAGCGCGGATTTTCTGAGGATCAATAATTTTCACGCCCGGGAGACCTCACACTTATTCAGATGGAGAAGAGGAGGGGGACTGGTTGATTCTCTGCTCGGACCCAAATACCGTTTGTTTGGGAAACGGGGACTTCTTTCACCTGAGTTTGAACTTGACGCAAATGCAGAAATGGATATTCGTATAAAGATGCCAGGGCAGCCACCCGTTCAGATTACAGCTTCACTGCCGGAAGAAATTACCGGAAGTGTTAAAAGAGTGAAGGTGAATGGAGCCGATGCGATGATGATAAACTGGAACAGCGCTGGTTCCGGGCGGGTAATTGAAGTTTTGATAGGAGCGCGGCATATTGAAACAGGACTGATGATTCCTTTTTACCGGATAACAACCCGTGACGACGGACAGTATATAGTGCCCCCTTCACTGCTGAGGGCCATTCCCCCCTCGCGGTTTGATGCCCCGGGCGTAACTTTGCTGAGAAAAGGTGATCTGGTTTCCCCGCTTCTTGAGGACGGACTGTATATATCTGCCTTTTCTGCTTACACAATCAGGCCGGGGAACTGATCAGAATACTAATTGTATTGACACTATTTGCCGTTATGACACTTCAGGCACAAAGCAGATTCTCCATTACGGGTATCTATCCGGATGAGTTTGAGCGGAGCGGACTACTCAGCCCGCCAGAAAGCACACCTGGAATGAACCTTTCACTTAAGGATTGGGGAATAATGATTGATGCCGGGTCAGAGTCGGGTCATCAGTTGTATGCGCTCTCTCTTGCAAAGAAAACAGGCAGCCATTCTTTATTGCTTAGGTACTCGCCTGGATATATAAGAGAGTTTTCTCTTGTTAAAAGCGATCAGTATTTTTCAGGCACAGGGGGCAGCTACCTTACAGCGCTTTTGCAGTATCGCGAGCTTTTTGGAGCAGGTTACGGGTATAGAATCAGTGATGATTTTTCGGCAGGGATTGTATTACGGAACTTCATCAGAAAAACAGAAGATAATTCTGTCGGGGTAGTTTTTACCGCAGATACACTTTATCTTATCAGCGAAAAAGAAACAGTCACTCAAAACCGCTGGCAGTTTGATTTGAGCGCTGCCTACCGGATTTCACCCGTGCTGACGGTAAACCTATCTTCACATAATCTGTACCTCATTAGTCAGGAAACGGAAGGCGATGTCTATAATTTTTCAGATAAGGTAACTGCCTCAGCAGGAGCTGACTGGCTGCCATTGTCAAATCTTGCTTCATCTTTTTCGGTTGAATCTGACGGGTCGCTTCTTGCCGGACTTTGGTGGAACACAACAGCAGGGAAGTTGAATATTACCGCTGGTTCCGGCTGGTTTTATGACAAGAGCGCTTCTGCTGCTTCCGGATTTCAGCCGGTTGCAGCATTCAGATACGGAAGCGCGGGTCTTTCTCTCGGCGGTACGATATATACAAAAACCCGCGGCAGCAGTCAGGAGGAATTTGAAAAGAATCCTGTTTCATCACTGATTAATGACGGTTACTCAGGAAACAGATTTACTCTTTCGATGCAATACTTCCTTGAAGCGCGAAGTTCCGGCTCACTTCTTGTAGAGGATATTACGATTCTTGAAAATATTTACACATCGCTGCCGGGGGAATATGCTGATCATCCTTTTGCTTCAGCACTGGTAAGAAATCTCTCTGATAATGTTTTAACCGTAAGGGTTGCAAGCGAAATTGAGGGATATCACACTCGGCAGATTTTTTCTCCCGCGGTCAGGATTCCGGCTGGAGACACTGTCCGAATCCCAATATATACGCTTATAACAGGAAGCTATACGGATAAGAAAACCGTAATGGCTCAGGCGGGATTCTATTTCTTTACCGGCGATGAAGGAGAGCCGGAGGAAGAAATGGTTAAACCAGTGCTGCTTTATGGCATTAACTCATGGAACGGAAAAACAAAAGATCTGAACTACTTTATAGGAAGGGATATACAGGAGCTGGGAGTTCTGGCAAAAAAGACAATTGCAGACTCGACCGGGTTTGTTTCGGATCATCCGGCAGTCAGACAGTTTTCGTATATAAAGGGATTATTTCAGAGTGTTGCCAAAGGGTTAAGTTATGTTTCTGACCCGCTAGCTTCTTCTGACTATGTTCAGTTTCCGATAGAAACTATTCAGGTAAAAGGGGGCGATTGTGATGATTTAAGTGTTCTGTTTTCCGCTTTGTATGAAAGCATTGGTATTGAAACTGCTCTGGTGGACTACTCGGCTTCAGCGGGGCTCAGGCATGTTACCATTCTGGTGAATACCGGACTTTTTCCGGAAGACGCGTTTCTGATAACTTCAAACGAGCAAAAATATTTTATAAAACGCGATATCTATGGGGATGAAAGAGTATGGATTCCGCTGGAAGTTACAGAGTTCAAGGGGTTTAATGAGTCGTGGGAAGCCGGCGCGGGGCGGTTTTCCAGGGAGGCAGTGAGAGAGCTTGGCCTGGTTAAAGGTACCGTAACACTTATAGATGTTTACTGAAAGAATAAGGAGTTTTATATGAGATCCAATAATTTATTTCTGACGCGATTGCTGACCCTCATTGTTTTTCTACTTCTGCAAGGTATATATACCGCTCAGGAATTTCGTGTTGAGCGGGTTACCGGCACGGTCAAAGCACAGGTAGGACTTTCGGAGGAGTTTATTCCTGTAACTGAGGGGATGAGGTTAAAGAAAAACACTTTGCTTATGACTGATAAAAATGCCACCCTTAGTCTCTCAGGAGAGGGAGTCCGATTTATCTTAAAACCACAGGCCGCAGTTAATCTGAGTGACTTACGCAGTATGACGGTTGAGGAGCTTCTCATGGCACTTGCACTTGAGGAAATTCTTGATGCAGGATCAAAAGGAGAGAAGGGTAATCTGAAAAACACTGCAATTTACGGTTCTGAAAATGAGAACAGAAAGAGGGGAGCCAATTCTGACTTTGGTGTGATGAAGCTCAACGGTGCGATGCTTCTTGCCGAGAATGGATACTCAGAGACAGCAATTATTGCGGCAAAAGATGTCTTCAGGCGGTATCCTGCAACCGCGGGGATGACTGAGTACCGTATCTTTTTTGCAAAGCAGCTTATGAAACATAAATTGTGGCGTGAAGCACTTGATGAGTTTACCGCTATTCTTAAATTGAATCCGGGTTCCATGGAAAAACAAACTGTGAATGAATCTGTTGAATTCATCAGACAGCAAACTGCCACAAAAAAATGAGGACAGCATGAAAATTATTATAGCGGGTGACTCCCTTACCGAGGGAATGAAAGTTTCTGAATACTTTGCCGGATATAATATGCGCAATATGGGGGTGTATGGTGATAATCTTGAAGGTTTAACTGCCCGGCTTGAACGTGATGTTATTGCGCATAGACCCGATTTATTGTTTATATTAATCGGTACAAATGATTTTGCGTTAGGACGAAGCAACACAGAAATTCTTGCCGGTTTTAAGAAGATGACGGACAAACTGTCAGCTTCTCTGAACAGCAATGATATATATATAACTTCACTGCTCCCTACACGCAATATTGAAAACCGTCCCAATCACCGCATTGATGACCTTAACCGGCATCTGGAAGTACTGGCAACAGAGGCGAATTTCGGATTCCTTTCACTTAACGAGCGGTTTAAGGATAGTGAAGGAATGCTGCGCGAGGATGCCACCACAGACGGTCTTCACTTAAGTGAAAAGGGATATGAGATCTGGGCGGAAGTGCTGGGGGAATACATACAATTTCATCAGTCATAAAGAAAAACCGCAGTTAGTTAATTTGTAGTTAGGAATTAGTAATCAATGTACAATGTACAATGTACAATGAACAATTTACAATTTACAATGTACAATGTACACTTGGCTTTCCGATCCGTGATAAATCTGCGGTGCTTGCATCCGCATACTCAGCGGGCCATGTACGCAATGTACAGTGTGCAGGGGGGATCAGTCGAGTTAGTGTCTTTTTTAGTTTTGTGATAATCGTTAAACAATTATACGCAGAACGGCTGCTGTTAGTTAACAGAACTAATTTCAATACCCTCCTCTTTAACCGATGCTATCAACGGTGAGGACTCATCCTCTCTGAAACGCTTTTCTCCGACAGGATAGGGCTCAATACGGTAATTCATTCTGATGTCTGATGACCAGATGGTGCTGAGATATTGCTCTATATTGCTGTCAAAGAGCGGAGATACAAGAACTACATCAATATCACTTTCTGCGCCGGCTGAACCCCGCGCCTGGCTTCCGTAGATAAATACTTTTGTTATCTTCAGGTCTGACGCTGAGATATCAACCAAATATTCCCGTACTTTACTAATTAGGGTTTACTGAAAAAGTATAAAACCGCATTATAGCCAATAAAATCAGGGGTTTAAGCGAGATTGACATTTCATTAAGTGCAAGGATTTTTGTAAATTT
>JADLAF010000188.1 GCA_020848375.1 Ignavibacteriaceae bacterium | reverse complement strand
CTGTTTCGGTGGTTCGCCAGTCCTGCTTATCTTGCAATAAAAAATATCTGTTACTTAGATACTGTTAGTAAAGAAAAGGTAATCGAATGTCCGTATATAAAGTTGCGATCCTCGCGGGAACAATGGGAGAAAACAGGGAAGGGCTTAAGGTCCTTCAGTTTGCTAAAAATCAGGTGATTGAGAGAAATTGGGAGCCGCTGATTGCTGATGCCGGCGTTTATAACCTCCCCATGCTCAGTGAAGTCTATCGTTCTATGAAGGACCCGGATCCCCGGCTGAAAGAAATACATGAAACGCTTACCGCCGCTGATGGTTTTATTGTGATCACGGCAGAGTATAACCATGGCATTCCTCCGGCACTTAAAAACATGCTGGACTATTTCCGCAATGAGTATTTTTTTAAACCCAGCGGAATAATCTCTTACTCATCCGGCCCATTCGGCGGAGTGCGCGGGGCAGAACAGCTCCGGCTTGTTTTGTCTGAATTAAGGACGCCGCCCGTACCTTCTTCTCTTCCTGTTTCAAGAGTGCATGAAAGTCTTCTTCCGGATGGTTCTTCAGTCAATGGTGACTATGAGCGGCGAAGCAAAAAGTTTTTTGATGAATTCGGCTGGTATATGGAAGCCCTGGCTGAACAGAGAAAAAAAGGGAAACCTTATTAGAATTATGAATTATGAATTGTAGTAGAGTATGGAAAAGTACGTAAAGAAAAATATCGTCAAAGAAAAAGTTTTACGTTTGTGGTTAGAATTGTTATCTCTATCGCTTTTTGATTGCCAGTCAAAAGGAGTTTGTTCTGCCAAAGCAAGTATTACGAAGCGGTACTTCTGTTGGCGCGTCAATTTTTGAGGCGGAAAATGCACAGAGCCGTCCGGATTTTATTCATAAGATTTCAATAGCTCAAAAGAGATAAATGAAACAATGTACTGGCTTAATCTGATGATGACCACAGGTTATCTTTCTGAAACAGAACATCAGAGTATTTATGCGGATGCTGAAGAGATAAAGAAACTACTTACCGCAATTATCAAGAAACTCAAAGCCGGTACAAAATCCAAAGGGGAGTAAGTGTAATCAGAATTGGCGGGGAGTGTAAAAGAAACTGGTAAAAAGAAGGCAGTGCAGGCAATATAAATTTGTATTGTCATTGCTCCCGTTTTAAACCGGGAGCAATTTAACTGATAACGTAATTTTATATGTTTATATATAAGTATTGGGATCTAAATTATAAATTCATACTTCATAATTCATCCTTCATAATTCTTAATGCTCTTCTTTCCCGAACATCTTTTCAAGCGTGCTGGCCAGCAGTTCTTTTTGGTCGGGGTTCAGGTTTGCTTCTGAATGCAGCAGGGTATATCCCTGCATCGGCATATAATCTTCCCTGATTACTTCACCTGCTTCGTGCTCATCCTTGCCAAAACCCTGAGCTGATATATTAAATTTCTTTCTACCGTCAACCACATGATTTTTTACAATCCATTTAGCGGGAGCCACATAGCTATACCAGGGCCATTTGGTTTCATTGCTGTGGCAGTCAGCGCAGGCAGCATAAAATAAATCTTTGGCCTGCTGATCCGGCCATTCTATCACTGTTTCTACCGCCGGATTTTCACGGGGTATTCCGTCCGGATAAAACTGAATAACAACAAACAGCCCCAGGATAACATAGAGCGCTATTTTTACTGGTTTCTTCATTTCCTTCTTTCATTAATTTTTGTGGCAAAATATAGTAATGCTAAAGATAAAATGCACACAAATTATGTTGAAGAATTTGTGTAACAGCAGCCCCGCCCTTATTGCCGGGAGGGGGTGTTAAAAATATTTGAGGGATTCCTCTTTTATCGCTGCTGCTCCTGGCCGGGTAAGCTGCCTCTCAAAAGAGGAGGCCGTATATATTACATCAGGCACCCTTAGTTTCCATGGTTATATCCTGAAGTTTGCGCTGGAGATTATTTATGCTTTCAGCGAACTCTTTCACGTGGTCTGCGAATACCATCACGCGGTGGCGCTCAAATCCCTCCGGTGTTTTCTTGCTCTCTGATATCATAATATAGAAGTCACCTTTGCTGCTTTGTTTGATATCAAAGAAGTAGGTGCGCCCCGCGGCTATAAGCTTTTCGGTATAAACCTCCTCCCCGTTGTTTGTTTTCCTTTTTTCCTGCGGAATGAAATCGGTGTTTGCAAGGCGGTTGAAATAGTTCTCTGAAAGAAAATCCTTGGCAGACAGCAGAGTTTCCAGGTAGCCCTGCATTGGTTTAAGATCATCCTGAATTTGTCCGGGGTTTGCCATATACGTAACAGCTATAACTTCCGGGCTGCTTTCAGACGAAACGGAAACTTCAATGCGGGAGTAATGAACAGGGTAGCGTTCTGGTTTATCCAGTCTGGTGATGTCTCTTTCATCAATTTGGTAAAGAACACCCTCTACAAAATCCTCTGAAGAAGCCGGAAGGATTGTGGCGCGACCGCTTCCGTTTGTTGTTCGTTTGCTAAAGGACATCTTATAGCCATAAAGGATTGCTTTTTCACGAATGGTAAAAGCTACCCTTTTTGACCTCATTTGTTGCTCATCCATATTAGAGCCGTAGGCAAAGTAATACATAACTCTCCTTATTTTCCTCGACAAAGCCGGGTTTTTGTTTGAAAAATAACAGATTATCTGAGTAATATAATAAAATGCCGGTATCTATTCTCCTCAAATTGGACAGCCGGTCCGTCTCTTACTTTTTTTGACCTGAGGGAGCAAAAAACAACTGAGGGTTAGTATTGGCTGTACTAACGTGATGGGTTTATTTAAGCCATCTATCCGACTCATTTTGCCGGTTATCCAAAAAATGATTACATTGCGATATAAAAATGATATCATTTTGATGTCAATTTTTCAAATTATAGGAATAAAGTCATGCAGAATATTGTTGACCGCCCCGTTCGTAACATAAGCGGATTCATCATGCTACCGCTCCTTTTAGTTGCCATCGCGCTTGATGTGCTTCTGATAATTTACGCTGTCGAAAATGAAAATCCGATGTTTCTCTGGATAATAATTCCTTTAATACTCCTCATATTTATCAGCTTTGCCGGATTTTTCATCGTTCAGCCGAACAACTCACGTGTGCTGGTTCTCTTCGGAAACTACCTTGGAACCGCTGCCAAGTCTGGCTTTTGGTTTGCAAACCCATTCACCTCAAAACATTTGGTCTCCCTCAGAATCAGAAACTTTAACAGCGACAAAATTAAGGTGAACGATCTTCACGGTAATCCCATTGAAATAGCCGCCGTAATTGTCTGGCGCGTGGTTGATTCAGCCCGTGCGCTCTTTGACGTGCAGAACTATGAGCAGTTTGTGGCTATACAGAGCGAGACAGCCATCCGTGCGCTCGCATCAGAGTATCCTTATGATGTAGATCAGGAAGACAAATCCTCTCTGAGAGGTACTCCTCAGGAGATAGCTGATCAGCTAAAAGCACATCTTCAGTCACGTCTTCATGCAGCCGGTATCGAGGTAATGGAAGCTCGTCTGACACATCTGGCTTATGCACCTGAAATCGCTCAGGCAATGCTCCGCCGTCAGCAGGCGCAGGCAGTTGTGGCTGCACGCCAGAAGATTGTTGAGGGTGCTGTCGGTATGGTTGAGATGGCGCTTGCTCAGCTTAGCGAACACAATATTGTAACCCTTGACGAAGAGAAAAAGGCCTCCATGGTTAACAACCTGCTGGTTGCCCTGGTTTCTGAGTCAGAAGCCACACCGGTAATCAACACCGGTACGCTGCATTCATAGTGAAAAAGAAATTTCTTCTGCGCATTGATGAGTCGGTTTACGGAGCTCTTGAAAAGTGGGCTGCCGATGACTTGCGTTCCATCAATGCGCAGAT
>JADLAF010000187.1 GCA_020848375.1 Ignavibacteriaceae bacterium | reverse complement strand
CCGCAGATCTACAACCTCAGCAGAAGGCAGCCCAAACTTAATGATTGTGCTTGGGTTAAATGGATTCGGATAGTTCTGATCAACATAGAATAATGATGGAACCACATCATTAACTCCAACCGGAATTGCTCTGATAATTCTGATGTTGAACGTATCACGGCTTTGGATAAAGGTAAGACTATTTCCTCCACGTGAACGCACCGTCCATTTTGCACTCAGTGTATCAGCAGTTCCGAGCCATCCTAATGCCTGAGTCCCGGTAAATGTGAAGAAAGTGTCAATGGATCCATTTGCGCCGAATACTGGGGTCTTAAGAAGCTGGAACTGATATTGAACTGTATCACCGTCAACGTCAATGCTACTACCCCACTTGGCTGTAAAGGTCTGTGAGGAGTCTGTTACAAGTATAGTGGCATTATTTTCAGGTGAATTAAGGAAGAAATATGGATGCGGGTTGGTGTTTACACCTTGAGTAATACCTGCATAAGCGTTTGGTGAAATCTGGTAACCGCCATTTGCCGGGGTTCCGGTAAAGAACTGTGTAGCAAGTCCTACAACGTTGATAGGATAAGTAGGAGCTGGCTGCCCGTCATTATCCGTATCGCGGTCAATTCTAAGAATTGCTCTTGAGTAACCATTCCAAATGTTGATGTTTGCATCAGCACCGGTTGCAGGCCAGTTAACAGTATTATCCGGAGTTGTAGCAACACCATTAACCTTTACGAGCATACTTTCATATTTTTCTGCGTCGTTCAGGAATTGTGTTAAATTCATCTCAACCGGAGTAAGGGAATTATTGATATCAAGCAATTCGATATCAGTAGCAAGATTTACTAAATCAAGCTGAGTAACTCCGTTAAAATGACCAATTTTTCCGGTAACTAAAACACGGTCACCGATATTATAAACAGGTCCGCCGCCGGTTTCACTTCCTTTGGTGATGATGATACCAGCAGTTGCATCCTGAATTCCATATTGGAATCTGTTTGACGATGCAGTGAAGTTAACAGAATTAATAACACCGATGACGGTAACAGTTTCATTTAAACGATCCGGCACAAAGTCATTGTTTGCATCTATACGCACTGCTGCAATAGTTTCAGCAAAAATTACTTTGATCGGAGTCAGTGATGGTGTTGTAAATGAGTTACCGCTGCCTGGGCGTGAGATAACAATCACCTCTTCATTTGAGTTCTCAAAGAAAACAAGGTTGCCGACAGCATCAACAGTAATATCTGAGCGAATTGATGTGATATTGTTCTGATAATCCTGGAAAACCATTTCTGAAGCAGGAGCAACGTTGTTATAGATATTATTTATCGCATAAATACCCTGCACAGGAGGATTGCCTGAAGCAATTCTTGATCTGGTGAAATAAACGATATCATCATTAGAAGTTGCACCATAATAGATTGCTGCAGTTGAAACCAGTCCTGTATCATTGCGGACTGTCCAAACAGTATCAGCAAAAGTTTTGGTGCCGGTAAATGAGGTGCCCATATTAAAACGTGCCAAGCCAGGTCTGGTTGAACCGTTTGGAACACCTACAAAAGTAACAAAGAGTGAATTGCCCGGATCACGACCGGCAACTGCATCATACATTGCAATATTAGTGCCCTGTGTTGAGATTACTCTTTCCTTTTCACCAAAAAAGGTGTAGTTGGTTCCGATATTAAGACGGTAAACCACAGTATCACCAATTACGTAGAGTTTTTTATCAGCACCTGACCCGGTAACCTGAAGACCACGGATTGCAGCCGGGTAACTTGAGTCAATCTCAACAACATTAAGTGTATCTGTGTGATAACGGTAAATCTTTTTGAGTGAGGTGCTTAAGAGATAGATATATCCATCAGCATCTGCTTCAGACGAGTGGCGCACTTCTGAAGGACCGACCGTTACGCCGGTGGTTGTCAGAAGAGCAGTACCCTGAGCATTGCCCCACTGCTCACCGTTTGCAGCATGTCTGGCAACGCCAGTAGCATAACCATCGTTATCAGCAGTGTAAATAAAGCCGAAATTTTTCAGAGCTTTATTTGTTATTGTTGTAACGCCAGGGGTAGAGATTGCAGGGGTTGAGTAATGAATGGTTTTATAGTTTGCGTAACCAGAGTTCCAGGTTTTTATCTCGAAAGTATAATTACCGGATGCAACTGTAGTTCCGCCGTTATTGTTGCCATCCCACACAAGAAAAGTATCGCGCACACCGGCTGAGTCAACATAGTTGAAACCGGTAGCGGTGATGGTTCTGACAAGGGTGGCACCGTTATATATATTTATCCAGAGTGAGTCTGCGCGGTCAGCCAGTGTAAAGCGAATAGCTGCACCGGTGCCATCGTCAAACCTGCCGTCAAAAGGAGCATTGCTGCCTGGTTGTGTTACTCTGATGTTATGAGCAAACACATCCGCCTTTGTTTCGGTCTGGAAGAGGAATGTGAACAGCAATGCAAAAACTGCAACTGCTGCTAAAAATGTTCTTTTCATCGAACGGTTCTCCGTAATTATTTAAGTAAAGTCATTTTCTTAGAAGCAGTAAGTGATCCTGCTTTAAGAGTGTATATATATGTTCCTGATGCAAGTTTGGAAGCATCAAAGGTATATTTATAAGTTCCTTTTTCGAATGAAGAAGAAATCAGTTCTGAAACTAACTGACCGTTAATGTCATAAACTGAAAGATTAACCAATTCATTCTGTGAGAGTGAAAATTCAATGGTGGTAACCGGGTTGAATGGATTCGGGAAGTTCTGTGAAAGTGAGAATCCTTCAGGTGAAATGGTTTCTGATTTTTCAACACTTACGATAGTAAGAGGAATAGTCGGAAGAACACCGCTGAAAGTCCATTTGTCAACAGTCCAGCCATAGTGAGAAACGGTATATAAGCCGCCTTCATTATCCCAGTCAGCAGCATAGTTAGATGCATAACCTGAAACCTGTGGCTGCAGGCCATCGCTGCCTCTGTTGGTGTAGCTGCCAGTCATCATAAAATTCCAAGCAGCATGATCAAGTGTATCAAGAACTGCACCCGTATTTGGATTCAGGAAATAGGTTCTTGAAAGTTCATAACCACCGCCTGTGGTAAAGATAACTGCAGTTGCTACTGCAAGGATATTTTTACCTCTCATGATATTCATTCCGATTGGACCAGAACTGACGAACGTACCGGTTGTTGCGGTAAGGGTATCATTGAGAGTTACCTGGAAGGAAGTAAGCTGGGTATATCCGGTTGCAGGGCTGCCTGTATAGCAATAAACCTTACCGAGTGTATAATTGGAAACATAAATAACCGAACCATCACCTGAAGCTGTTACGCCATAGAGATTACCAGTATCAGGAACAGTGATAGTCTGAAGAGCTGAGCCAACATGACCACCGCCCCATTCAGCATTATCATTAATGCCTGCATATACGCGAACCTGACCCGGTTGACCAGCTTTAATAACTGTTACATATACTCTGCCGAAGTCATCAACATCAATAGCCCAGAGTGAGTCAGCATTGGTTGCAAGACGGTAGTCTGCTGAATAAACAGAATCAGCGCCCATCTTAAAAACAAGGATGTTTCTTTCGGGATCATTGTTAGCAACGTAAATCATCGAATCACGCGATGCTGCCAGATCCTGTGCTTCAGTCATAAGTACCAGATCAAAACCGCTGACCCATGGCATTTGATAAGAGCCGATACCTGATGAACCATAAGCGTAATAGCCCATGCGTCCTGTTGAGTCAGTTGCATTGGTATAACCTACAAGGGCATTCCCAATATTGGCCCTGCGATTAACAAGCGCGACAAAAGTATTTGGTTGTATTGTTGCAACTGCCGGGGTATTGTGACCGGTTGAGTTCGGCTGGTCATCCCAGGTTGCATAAGCGCAATTCCAAGTACCGTCAAATGATTGTGCAAAGTTTACAGTTGTGAAAAGGAGAGAGAATACGAAGATGTAAAACAAATTCTTCATGAGTGTGCCTCCGGAAAAGTGAATAATTGTTTAAAATGAACCGGAAGAATAGAAAAAAAACGCTAAATAAGCAAGAAAAAGGGG
>JADLAF010000186.1 GCA_020848375.1 Ignavibacteriaceae bacterium | reverse complement strand
GTGTAAATTAACTAAATGTGATTTTAACTGTGAATATTGAATACTATTCTAATTCCGACCTTGGCAGGTGGATGACTGTTGACCCTCTGATGGATAAATACCCGGGCTGGAGCCCGTATAATTATGTGATGGGAAACCCGCTGAGGTTTATTTGTATATTGAATCTTAAAAATGGATCCTGGTTTCCCATTTCTTATGTTGATGTTTCTTAACAGGTCTGAGACGCTTCAATCGCCGTGATTGATTTATGATATATATCTCAGACGGATATTGCAACGACTCAAGGACGAACATGCGACAGGTTTATGATTTCGCCATGGTTATCCCTCTGACGGGTCTGAGACGCTGCATACATCGTTTCTACTGAGGATGTGTAACTGTCTGTGATGTTATTGGATTGCGGTACCCCTGGCTGGCAGACGCGAGACGATACATTTGTTCTGTAATTTTATCCTGTTTCCCGTTACACCCGTGATTCTACCCGCCTGATACCCTTTATCACCCCAAAAAATAGGGCTGATCTGCCTATATTTACAACTGATTTTTTTGAAAGTGTCCGTATCATTGAAAATAGCAGTCTGCCAGATTAATCCGGTCATCGGAGATATTCAATACAATAAAAAGCTGATATTGGAGGGCTATAGCCGTGCTGCTGCCTCCGGTGCAGACTTGGCTGTATTCCCTGAAATGGCTCTATTAGGGTATCCGCCGCTTGATTTGGTAGAAAAACGGGAGTTCAGAGAGGCAGTATTCAGTGCAATTGAGGCGATTGCCGGCTTAACCGGCAAAACCGGGCTCATTTTTGGCGCAATTGCTGAGGAGCATGATACCATCGGCACCAACCTGTTTAATTCCGGCTATCTCTGTTTTGAGGGCGCAGTCCGGTTCATTCAGCATAAAACGCTTTTGCCCAATTATGATGTATTTGATGAGATGCGTTATTTTGAATCAGCCGTGCACAATGATATTTTTGAGTTCAAAGGGGAGAAATTAGGTATCTCGATCTGCGAGGATATCTGGAATGATAAAGACTACTGGAAGCAGCGCCTCTACCCGGTTGACCCGGTTGAGCGTCAGATAGCTCAGGGGGCACAAATTATCATCAACATCAGCGCCAGCCCTTACTCCTATGGCAAGAGGGAAGAAAAGCGTGATATGCTTTCCAGCATCAGCCAAAAGTATCAGGTACCTCTGGTATATGTCTGCCATGCCGGCTGCCAGACTGATTTAATTTTTGACGGGGGGAGTTTCTGCTTCGGCAACACGGGGCAGCTCGTGAAGATGGGAAAGCTGTTTCAGGAAGATTTTTTTGTTTTTGATACACACGAAGCACTCCCAAAGAAACCGATTACTGTTGAGCGGTCATTTGAGGAGGAAGTTACTGATGCACTGGTACTGGGTATCCGTGACTATTGTGTTAAAACCAGTTTTAAGAGCGTCCTGCTTGGTTTAAGCGGGGGGATTGATTCAGCGATTGTGTCGGTTCTGGCTGCCAGGGCAATCGGGCCGGAAAATGTTTATACGGTTATGCTCCCCTCGGTTTACAGTTCACGGGGCAGCATAGTAGATTCCGAGAAACTTATTGCCAATACAGGAATCCAATCATTATCGGTTTCAATTCAGCCCGTGTTTGAAAAACTGCTGGAAGTTTTAACCCCCTATTTTGGCGGGAAGCCGGCGGATGTGACTGAGGAAAATCTTCAGTCCCGCACCCGGGGCCTTTATCTGATGGCACTCTCCAATAAACATGGCCACCTGCTGCTCACCACGGGAAATAAATCCGAAGTGGCAACCGGATACGCCACGCTTTATGGCGATATGTGCGGAGCTCTTGCGGTGATCGCGGATGTGTATAAAACCGATATATACGCGCTTGCTGAATATCTGAACCGGGAAGGAGAAGTTATTCCGCGCAGTATTATCACCAAGCCCCCCTCGGCGGAGTTGAGGTATGATCAGACTGATCAGGATTCCCTCCCTCCCTATGATCTTCTTGACCGGATACTTAAAATGTATCTTGAAGAGAATATGGAGGTAAAGGAGATTACCTCCGTGGTGGGTGAACCGGAGACGGTAAAAAGAATCCTCCGGCTGGTTGATTTAAATGAGTTTAAAAGAAAACAGGCCGCCCCTGCTTTACGGGTTTCCTATAAAGCATTTGGCTATGGCCGCAGATTTCCAATTGTTCAACGATGGAGCAGAGAATGAATTTTCGCTTTATAACATCACTCCTTTTATTGCTTGCAGTGTTTTTTGCTCACGAGGCGCAGGCACAGTTCGGCGGTAAAAAGGATCTGGTTAAAATAAAATCATATATATCATTTGACAAGGTGCACTCCGGCAGCGAGGTGAAACTTGCCGTTGAAGTTGCCATTGACAGCACCTGGCATATTAATTCCAATGCGCCAAAGGATGAGTTTCTTATTCCTTCCGAGCTGAGCATTACCGGTGACAAACCAATCAATGTAAACAAGGTGGTTTTCCCCCATGCTGAAGAACTGGAGTTCAGTTTTTCAGATGTACCGGTTTCAGTGTATGAAGGAACGGTATATATCGGCGCCCTTATACAGCTTCCTGATGATATACCGGAAGGGGAACTGAAGCTCACCATCCGGCTTGATTATCAGGCGTGTGATAACGCAACCTGTCTTGCCCCGAACTTTACCACTGATACGCTCGTGGTAACCGTAGCTCCCAAGACCGAACTGATTAATGAAGTAAATCAGCAGATATTTAAGAATATTGACATGAGTTACACTCCTCCGGTTGAGGATGTAAAAAAAAAAGATGATGACGGACTGACCGGACTGCTTGAAAGTTCCGGTCTGCTCTTTAGTTTACTTATTGTTTTTCTGGGCGGACTTGCGCTAAATCTTACTCCCTGCGTTTATCCGCTTATTCCCATCACTGTCGGGTATTTTGGTGGTCAGAGTGAGGGGAACACCAAAAAACTTGCACTGCTCGGTGCACTCTTTGTGCTTGGTATGGCACTTATGTATTCTGTTGTGGGGGTGGTTACTGCACTCACAGGTGCTGTGTTTGGTGCGCTTCTGCAGAGTCCGTATGTGATAGTTGCTATTGTTTTAGTTTTGGTTGCTCTTTCTCTCAGTATGTTCGGGGTGTATGAATTTCAGCTTCCTTCGGGATTAGTTAATATGGCTGGCGGCGCAAGAGGGGGGCTTTATGGTGCATTTTTTATGGGGCTAACCATGGGGATCGTGGCTGCACCCTGCATCGGACCATTTGTACTTGGTCTTGTTACTGTTGTTGCAGCTAAATCTGACCCTCTTTACGGCTTTCTGATGTTCTTTGTACTCGCGCTGGGTCTGGGGCTTCCGTATTTTGTTCTGGCGATATTCTCAGGGAAGATTAAAGCACTCCCAAGAGCAGGTATGTGGATGGAGTCGGTAAAGCATATTTTCGGATTTATACTTTTAGGCATGGCCGTTTACTTCCTCCTGCCGGTGCTGCCATCTCCTTTTAAGGAATATACACTCCCGGTATTTATGGTACTTGCCGCATTATATCTGCTTTTCTTTGAGAAGGTATCAGATAAACTAAAAGGGTTTAAGGTATTTAAGAATTCATTCGCCGTGCTTATTCTGGCGGTTGCCGTATGGTTTTTGATTCCGAGTGATGAACAATCAATCGCATGGAATAAGTTTGATGAAAAAGAATTTTCAAAGGCACTTGAGGGTGGGGATAAAGTAATTATTGATTTTTATGCTGACTGGTGCATTCCTTGCAAAGAATTAGACAAACTAACTTTTTCTGATCCTTCGGTTATTGCAAAATCAGAAGAGTTTAAAACGTTTAAGGCAGACCTGACAAAATCTATGTCTCCTGAAGTGGAAAAACTCCGTGAAGAATTTCAGATAGTGGGCGTTCCCACAGTACTGATTATTGATTCTTCGGGCAAAGAAGTTGAAAGAATAACCGGATTTGTGAATGCGGATGAGTTTCTGGCAATGCTTAAATCAGTAAATTAACAGGATTAAGAAACAGCATTTTTCTTTCCATTTCTAAGAAATTCAGATAAGCGAATTTTGTGCCGAACCCTCTTTAAGGCAATTAGAGCGGGTTTTAAGGGGAAGAAACGGGAAAAAGTTTGGAAAGGTATTTGCTATAAATAAAAAAACTATACTTAAATAAAAAATAATCGGAAGATGTTCTAAAAATGGAAAAAGATGTCCAGGTTCTTGAAGATGTGACGGTCCGCTTTGCAGGAGACTCCGGAGACGGAATGCAGTTGACCGGATCGCAGTTTACCAACACAACCGCTCTTGCGGGGAATGATTTGAGCACACTGCCAGACTATCCGGCCGAAATCCGTGCCCCTGCCGGAACGCTCTACGGAGTAAGTGGTTTTCAGCTTCATTTCAGCAGTTCTGACATCCAGACACCAGGCGACAGCCCGGATGTTTTGGTTGCCATGAACCCGGCTGCGCTGAAAGTAAATCTGCGTGATCTCAAGAAAAATGCAACCATCATCGCAAATGAAAATGCATTTGATTCAAAAAATCTTAAACTTGCTGAATACGAAACAAATCCTCTTGAGGATAAATCTCTCGAAGGTTATAATGTTATTCCCGTACCTCTGACAAAATTGACCCATGCTGCTCTCGATGGCCTGACTCTTTCCATGAAGGAAAAAGACAGATGCAAAAACTTTTTTGCTCTGGGTCTTATGTTCTGGCTATATTCAAAGCCGCTTGAACCAACAATCGAATGGATTGAAGAGAAGTTTAAGAAAAATGAAACTGTAAAGGAAGCCAACAAACGTGCTCTGCATGCAGGGTACGGATATGGTGATACTACAGAGATATTTACTACTCGTTATGAAGTTGAACCCGCAAAACTTACGCCGGGCTTATACCGTAATCTTTCAGGGAATGAAGCAGTTGCACTTGGTTTGGTAGCAGCATCGCATCAGGCAGGTATTCCTTTGTTCCTTGGTTCTTATCCTATAACACCAGCATCTGATATCCTTCACGAGTTAAGCCGCTATAAAAATTTCGGTGTTAAAACCGTACAGGCAGAAGATGAAATAGCGGGTATCTGCGTTGCCATTGGTGCATCTTTTTCCGGCTCTTTAGCAGCAACAACAACCTCAGGTCCCGGGCTTGCGCTTAAAATGGAAGCGGTTGGCCTGAGTGTAATGACGGAGCTACCTTTGGTTATAGTGGATGTGCAGAGAGGTGGTCCGAGTACAGGACTACCTACCAAGACCGAACAGGCAGACCTTTTCCAGGCGATGTACGGAAGAAACGGTGAGTCACCAGTTTGTGTGCTTGCTGCATCAACTCCGGGCGACTGTTTTCACATGGCTGTTGAAGCAAGCCGTCTTGCGCTTAAATATATGACGCCGGTTATTCTGCTTACAGACGGATATCTTGCAAATGGTTCTGAACCATGGAAGATTCCGGCAATTGAAGAATTGCCTGAAATGAAAGTAACTTTCAGAACAGAAAAGGAAGGATTCTTCCCTTATCTGCGTGATGAAAATTATGCACGCCCGTGGGCAATTCCCGGTACTCCCGGACTTGAACACAGGATTGGAGGTCTTGAAAAGGCGAATATAACCGGACATGTAAGCTACGATACCAAGAATCATGATTTTATGGTTCGCACCCGCGCAAAGAAAGTAAAGCATATCGAGAATGATATACCGGATCTTGAAGTACGCGGTGAGAAGTCAGGTGATCTGCTTATTCTCGGCTGGGGAGGTACTTATGGTGCTATTACTGAAACTGTTACAAGGTTGCTTTCAAAGGGTTACAAACTCAGTCAGGCACATCTGAAATACCTGAACCCGATGCCGAAAAACACCGGTGAAGTATTAAAGAGATTTAAACAGGTACTTGTTCCTGAAATTAATCTTGGGCAACTCGCATATATATTAAGAGCCGAATATCTTTATCCGGTTGAAAGTCTGACGAAAGTAGAAGGGCTGCCTTTTAAATCGTCAGAAATTGAAGAAAAAATTATCAGTATGATAGGAGGTAAATAATGTCTGCTCAAGAAGTAAAAACTGAAGGCGCAAAATTAACCGTAAAAGATTTCCAGACGCCGCATGATATACGGTGGTGTCCCGGATGCGGAGATTACTCCATACTCGCGCAGATGCAGAGAGTGTCACCTGATCTTAATGTTGCAAAGGAAAACTTTGTATGGGTATCAGGAATCGGCTGCTCAAGCCGTTTCCCATACTATATGGATACCTACGGATTTCACGGTATTCACGGCCGGGCTCCTGCTATTGCAACCGGGGTAAAAGTTGCCCGCCCTGACCTTTCAGTCTGGGTTGCTACCGGTGACGGTGATCTGCTTTCAATAGGAGGTAATCACTTCATCCATGCCTGCAGAAGAAATGTTGACCTGAAGATTCTTCTTTTTAACAACCGTATATATGGTCTAACAAAAGGACAGTTCAGCCCTACCTCAGAAAAAGGAAAGAAAACCAAGAGCACACCTTACGGAGCAATTGATCATCCGTTTAATCCGGTTGCAGTTGCCCTGGGTGTTGATACCACCTTTATAGCCCGCACCATGGATCGTGATGCTAAACACATGCAGTTAATGATGAACAGAGCTGCTGCCCACAAAGGAACAGCGCTGATTGAAGTATATCAGAACTGCAATATCTTCAATGACGGTGCCTATGAGCATCTTACGGAAAAAGATCAGAAGCCCGATACAACCGTATTCCTTGAGCATGGAAAACCGCTTATCTTTGGAAAAAATAAGGATAAGGGTATCCGTTTGAACGGATTTACACCGGCAGTTGTTGATTTAAGCAGCGGCCAGTTCACAGCAGATGACTGCTGGGTACATGATGAGTTCGACAAGAGTCCGGTCAGGGCAACAATTCTTTCTCACTTCACTGAGATGGAAGATTTCCCGGTTCCTTTCGGTATCTTCCGTCAGACGACAAAAAATACCTATGACGGTGATGTTCAGCAGCAGATTGATGACATCACCAAATCTCAGGGTAAAGGTGATCTGATGAAACTTTTCACCAGCGCTAATACCTGGGAAGTAAAGTAATCCTTTACTGACAGAAAAATTTCCCCGCCGAGTCATATATTACGATACGGCGGGGATTTTTTATTTTAGTAAGGAAGAGGAAAAATTCGCGCAAAGACGCGAAGAAGAGGTTAAACGCAAAGGAAGCAAAGTTTACGCGAAGTATCGCAAAGTTTTAAAGTTTTTAAAGATGTATATGGAAATAAAGAAGTTAGAAGATATTATAAAAGGACATGAAAGATTCGTGATAACCACTCATGCAAATCCGGATGGTGATGCGATAGGTTCGGTTATCGGATTTTATCATCTGCTTAAAAGTTACGGCAAAGAGGGGAGAATCATCAGTCACTCACCACTGCCGGACTATCTCCGTTTTGCTGATCCGGAAACTTTGCTTGAGTGGTATTCTCCTGAAAAACATGATGAATATATATCTCATGCTGATGTGGTAGTCTGCCTTGACTTTAACAATCTTTCCCGAGTGCACTCAATGGAGCAGCCAGTGCGGACTTCCTTGGCAATGAAGATCTGTATTGATCATCATCAGCTCCCTGAAGATGTATTTGCGTGGATATACTCTGATACACTGGCTTCCTCTACATGTGAACTGGTTTACCGGGTGATTAAGACGATGAATCAGGCCGCATTTACACAGCAGGCAGTTCAGGCACTGTATTTGGGACTGGTAACCGATACCGGGAGTTTCCGCTTTGACCGCACCACTCCCGAAGTGCACCGAATGGCTGCCGACCTGATTGAAAGGGGAGCTGACATGATGCTGGTTACCAGAAATATTTATGAGACCGGAACGCTTGGCAGAATGAAAGCAATCGGGGAGATGATCACCACTATGCAGATTTATGGTGATAAGAGTGAAATTGCCGTTATCCATATTACCCGTGACATGCTTAACCGTTACGGAATGTCTCCGGAAGATACCGAAGGATTTGAGCAGTATATGATGATGATAAACACGGTGAAGGTCGGGGTTAAAGTTGTTGATCTTAAGGAGGGCTTTAAGTCGAGTCTGAGATCAAAAGGTGCAGCCGAGGTTCACCTTATCGCACAAAAGTTTGGCGGCGGAGGGCATAAAAATGCTGCCGGAATTCCGAAACTTTTCACACCGGCTGATGAGTTTATTAAAGAAATTGTTGAAGATATAAAGAAATATCTGGAAGAATCAAAAAGAGAGGAAAACTAATGAATATCGGGTCAGTAAAATCACTTCCGATAAAACTGCAGAACAATACTGCGGTACTCTGGATGTTTGCATCAGGTCAAAAATCAACCGCGATGCCTGAATCACTGAAAAACTATCTACCGGCTAAATCTATAAAAACACTAACCGCCTCAGCGGAAGAACAGATGACACCGATTGAAGGGATTGAGAACGGATATCTTTTTTCAGTACCAGTACATGTATCCAAACTGCATACCGACTACTTCCGCAGATATCTTTATCAGTATATATCCGGCTTAAAAAAGAATAAGTTTTCAAAACTGTATATTCTTCTCCCCGAAGATGAAAAGATTTCAGCGGTATTCGGAGCAGATATGTATCTGCTGCAGACAGCTATAGAGGGGGTACTGTACGCGGGTTACAGTTTTTCAAAGTACAAGTCGGAAAAGAAAAAACAGGCATACCCGGAAGTTCTTTTCATAAGCTCTGATGTGAGGAAGTATAATGATAATATTTTTTATACTCAGAAATTGATGGGATCAGTTTTCTTTGCGCGGCTGCTCGCAAATGAACCGGCAAACGTTTTAACTCCGGATGCATTTGCCAAAATTTGCAAAAAAGAACTTTCATCACGTTCAGTGAAAGTAACCATCTGGAATGAAAAGTTACTCAAAACAAAGAAGATGGGGGGAATTCTTGCTGTGGGAGGAGGAAGCGATAACAAGCCACGCATGATTATCATGCAGTATCGTTCTGCAAAACGGAATGCTCCCCATGTGGCTGTGGTGGGCAAGGGAGTTTGTTTTGATTCCGGCGGTATATCCATCAAACCGGCTGAGGGAATGGGTAAAATGAAGGCAGATATGGCAGGCGGT
>JADLAF010000185.1 GCA_020848375.1 Ignavibacteriaceae bacterium | reverse complement strand
AATTAAAATAGGTTCAGCTAAACGAGTTATTTTTAATTCTCCATCCTCAATTCTTTTAATTCTGGTTTCAGGTCTTAAACAATAAACCGCCGGGGTATACCAAATATCAAAAAGAAAAACACCGCCAATATTAAGATAGTTGTATACATTTCGGAAGGTCTTAATTAACTTGTCATTCTCAGTAATGTAACTTATCACATGGAAAAGAGAAATCACAGCATCAAATTTCCTATCTAAAATAAAATCACTGCAATCACCCACATAACATTCAATACCTTTTTCTTTTGCTTGTTGGGCCATTTCTTCACTCAACTCGATACCAGTCACCGACAACCCCATTTTTTTTAATAAATCCGCATGAATTCCTGTGCCTGTCCCTAATTCAAGAACTTCGTTTAGAACTGAGAGATTACTCTTCAACTTTTCGAAAATATAATCTGTTTCGCCTTTATAATCTTTATCTTTATAAAGGAGGTTATAATAACGGCTATAAAGTTCAAAATGCTTATTATTCATTTTTATACCTAATCATGTCGTCTTCAACGGTAATAAAACGTGTTTTATCTAGTTCACCACAATAGGGTCCTTGTTTAACTTCCACCATTTCTGTTTGCTCAATCATCTCAAAACCGTGACCTCCTCCAGCTAGTAAAATAATATCCCCTTTTTCAAGTATTTTACTTTCAAGATAATTTTTGTCCTCGTCATAAAAATCAACTCTTATTTTTCCGGTCTTAATGAATAAAACCTCTTGTGTCCAAACTATTTCTCTTGCAACTGGATTATGAACATGTGGGGGTATTTTGTACCCAATCGGTCTGTTCATATAACCTAATTGTTGCGAAAATGAACCGGGAGTGAAGAATTCTATTCCTTCTTTTTCATAATTTGATTTAATGATTAACGCTAGCAATTGTTCTTGAAAAAATATTCGCTCGATCATCGTTTACCTCATATTTGTTAAATTAAAACTTTCAATTTTGATCAACTTGATAAAAATATTGTTGCTTATCAAATAGTTCTGCATTTTTTATTATTTCCCAATAACGCGCCTATCAAAGCCAATTACTGTAAATTTTTTCCCAAACACAAGCTGCAAGCAGCAACCCGACATAACCAAGTACAATAATGCCGATCTTTGCGGTGTGGGATGATATTTTTTTTAAGAGTTGTTGTTTATGGCTCACTCTAATCACTTAAAAATTTTAAATGATTTTTGTAGCATATTAATAATCACCTTCGCCGAAGGCGAATCAACAGTTGAACAATTCATTGTTGATTTTTGTTAAATGAATGAAAGTACAAAAAAATACTGCAACTTTACTTTGCATTGTTTAGCTTAGTTGTTAAGCCTTGAAGATTTTATGTCCAAAATTTACTGTGACGAATGCATTGCGGGTATCAACAATCATCTGAGCATGCGCTGCAATAAAGCCATAATCATACACTGAGTGGTCTGTGCTCAGAAGAACAAGGTCATAACTTTTCAGATTAGCTTCCGTGAGTTCAACCGATTTCATTTCTAGTTTATACTTCCGGGACGGGGGGAGCACCGGAACGAAGGGGTCATTATATTCCACCAGCGCCCCTTTTGAGCGAAGCAGTGAGATCAGTTTAAGCGATGGAGACTCACGCATATCATCTATATCCTTCTTATAAGATGCTCCTAAAATAAGAACTTTTGAACCATTCAATGACTTCCCCTGCTGATTCAGAGCATCGCCACAGCGTTCAATAACATAATAGGGCTGATAGGTATTTATTTCTCCAGCCAGTTCAATAAATTTGGTATTCATGTCATACTGACGCGCTTTCCAGGTAAGATAAAAAGGATCAATGGGAATGCAGTGTCCCCCAAGCCCCGGACCGGGATAGAAGGCATTAAAGCCAAACGGTTTTGTTTTAGCTGCCTCAATTACCTCCCATATATCAATGTCCATTTTATCAAATACCATCTTTAGTTCGTTCACGAGTGCAATATTTACCGCACGATAGATATTTTCAAGCAGCTTGGTTGCCTCAGCGGCGCGGGCAGAGCTTACCGGGACTGTTTTTACTATCACCTGATTATATACGGCGCATGCAATCTCAACGCAGGCCGGGGTTATGCCGCCAACTACTTTCGGGATAGTTGCAGTGTTGAAGTTCGGATTATTAGGATCTTCCCGTTCAGGAGAAAACGCTAAGAAGAAATCTTCCCCAACTACATATTTATTATCTGTTTTGCTGGCGCCTTCCATCAGAGGTAGGAGGATCTCATCTGTTGTTCCCGGGTATGTTGATGATTCAAGGACAACAAGCTGACCAGGTCTTAAAAACTGTGCGGCAACCTTTGCAGAGTTTTCAACATAAGAAAGATCCGGTTCACGGCGCTTATTCAGCGGTGTGGGGACGGCAATGATAACAGCATCAACCTCAGGCAGACGAGAAAAGTCTGAAGTTGCTTCAAACTTTCCGGATTCAACTGCTTCAGCAACCCGTTCGGATGCAATATGCTTTATATAACTTTTACCGGAATTAAGAACCGGAATTTTGCTCTGATCAATATCAAAGCCGATGGTGGAAATTCCTTCATGAGCAAACTCTAGCGCCAGGGGAAGACCTACGTAGCCAAGGCCTATGATGCCGACAACATGAGTTTTATTTTCAATTTTCTTTATAAGAACATCTTTATAATTCAAAGCTAAACCTGGTAAATTTTAAATTGAGAGGCACGGTTGGTTTAAGATTTTTTAAACGCTTGCTGCAGCGCTAAAATATTTAATCGTCTTCTTCAAACCGTCAACCAACTGAATTGACGGAGACCAATGTAGGACCGATTTTGCAATACTAATATCCGGCTGCCGCTGTAGAGGATCATCACTCGGAAGCGGAAGATAAACAAGCCGGCTTTTGGATCCAGTAAGACTAATGACCAGTTCTGCAAGCTGATTGATGGTGAACTCCCCCGGATTGCCGAGGTTAACAGGTCCAGTTACTTCTTCGCTGGTCGCCATCATTCTGATAAATCCCTCAACAAGGTCATCGACATAACAGAAACTTCGCGTCTGAGTTCCGGCACCATAGATCGTTATATCCTCATTCTTTAACGCGGATACGATAAAATTTGAAACAACCCGCCCATCTTTCGGATGCATCCTCGGCCCGTAAGTATTAAAAATCCGTACAATTTTAATGCGAACATTATTCTGGCGGTGGTAGTTGACAAAAAGCGTTTCAGCAACTCTTTTCCCTTCATCATAGCAGGAGCGGAGACCTATTGGGTTAACATTTCCCCAATAATCTTCTGTCTGGGGATGAATCTTTGGATCACCATAAACTTCGCTGGTTGATGCCTGCAGGACTTTTGCTCTGACCCGTTTTGCAAGCCCAAGCACATTAATAGCCCCCATCACTGAGGTTTTTACTGTTTTTATCGGATTGTACTGATAATGTACCGGTGATGCAGGACAGGCAAGATTGTATATCTCATCCACTTCGGCATAATAGGGTTCAATGATGTCATGCCGCACTAGTTCAAAGCGATGGTTATCAAGCAGATGGATGACATTTTCCCGGCTTCCGGTAAAGAAATTATCAAGACAGATAACTTCATGCCCCTCATTCAACAGGCGTTCACAAAGATGGGAACCGATGAAGCCCGCACCGCCGGTCACCAGTATTCTCTTTCTCACGAAATCCTTCCGATGCCAAAGTAGTGGAAGCCTGTTTCCTGAAGTTCTTTGCCCTGAAGGATATTTCTACCGTCAAAAACGAAGGCGGGTTTTCGCATTGTCTTATAGATTTTTTTGTAATCAAGCGTGCGATACAATTTCCATTCGGTCATCACTGCAACAGCATCACTTCCTTCAGCAGCTTTATAGGGATCTTCCTCAAAAATTATTGAGGATGCAAATTCTTTCAAATCCTGCTTTGCATTTTCCAAAGCTTTCGGATCAGTTATCACCACCTGTGCTTTTTCTTCTATCAGGTGTCTGGCAACCGCAATTGCCTGAGACTCACGAGTATCCCCGGTATCTGCCTTAAATGCAAAGCCAAAAAGCGTTATGCGCTTTCCGGCGAGGGTATTAAACATATTTGCTATCATCCGCTGTACAAAGCGCTTCGTCTGATAGTCGTTCATGTCAACAACAGACTCCCAATAGCGGGCCACTTCAGGAAGACCAAGAGAGTCACAGATATATACGAGGTTAAGAATGTCCTTCTTAAAACAGGAACCGCCAAAGCCGATGCTTGCATTCAGAAACTTCGAACCAATTCTCGTATCCATGCCTATTGCCCTGCTCAGCTCAGTGATATCAGCGCCGGTCTTTTCGCAAAGTGCGGAGATACTATTGATAGAGGAAATTCGCTGGGCAAGAAACGCATTTGCCACAAGCTTGGTCAGCTCAGAACTCCAGACATTACTGGCTACAATTCTTTCTGCGGGCACCCAGTTTTTGTATATATCAATCACCGTCTGCCGCGCCCTGATACCGCTTTCAGTTTCGTACGAACCAACCAGTACCCTGTCAGGATTCAGAAGATCCTGAACCGCTGTCCCTTCAGCAAGGAATTCCGGATTGGACACTACATCAAAGCGGAGATTTTTATCATTGCTGTTCAAAACCGCATTAAGTGCTTCTGCAGTTTTAACCGGAAGAGTGCTCTTTTCAACGACTATTTTATCTGATTCTGCATACTCAACTATTGATCTTGCAGTTTTTTCCAGATACTGCAGATCAGATGCCTTACCAGCTCCCTCACCAAAAGTTTTCGTGGGAGTATTAACCGAAATAAAAATGATATCAGCTTCTCTCACTGCCGAAGGAATATCGGTGGAAAAAAAAAGATTTTTCCCCCGTACCTGTTTTACGATTTCATCAAGTCCCGGTTCATAGATCGGAAGATTATCACTGTTCCATGCATTAATGCGTTCCTGATTAATATCTACAACAGTTATTTTATAATCAGGACATTTCGCTGCAATTACCACCATGGTAGGTCCGCCAACATATCCGGCTCCGATGCAGCAAATTGATTTATTCATATTTAATATATTTGATTTTCTTTAAAGAACATTACTAAGAAACAAAGCCCCATTCATCACCCCCATCACATACCCCCCCAGCACCACATCGTCCAGCATGATGCCCCAGCCGCCGGGGAGGGATTCGAGTTTTTTTCCGCCGAAGGGCTTGATGATATCAAACACCCGCCAGAGAACAAATGCTGCAGCTGACCAGACCAGCGTCTTCGGAAGGAAGAGGAGACTGATCCACATACCCGCCACTTCATCTATGGTGCATTCAGCAGGATCTTTTCCGTCCAGCTTTTCAAACCAGGTTCCGACCGGAATTCCGAGCACAATTACCAGCAGGATTGCCGGGATGATTACTTCAGGTTTCTCAAATCCGGGTATCAGCCAGTAGATTGCAAGTGCCGCGAGAGAGCCCCATGTGCCTGAGGCAAAGGGGATATATCCGGTTCCGAGTCCGGAGCCGAATGCCTTAAGTATATAACTAGTAAGGCAGGTAATGGTAGATGATCACGATTGCTGATAAAAACCAGAGCGCCACCGAAGCAGCTATTCCCGCATCACCAAAGAGTACCTTTGAAGGGTCTCCCGTTCCCCTGTTTTTGTCAATCAGCCAGATATATCTGAAGACTCCGTAGAAGACAAACAGTGATGTAAAGATCAGTTTGTCCGTGTTAAACTTTGCTCTCGTCTCTTCAGAGATGGTGTAGAGAAGATAGGAGATCACCGTGGTGGTTGTCAGAACGGTGATGATCTGATCAAGAAATTCTTTTGAGTATTCAGTCAGCACCTTACGGTGTGAGCCGCCAACTTCACCCAGCAGAACCAGTTCATGCCGCCGCTTGGCAAATCCG
Source organism: Ignavibacteriaceae bacterium (assembly GCA_020848375.1). Classification (GTDB taxonomy): domain Bacteria; phylum Bacteroidota; class Ignavibacteria; order Ignavibacteriales; family Ignavibacteriaceae; genus H2-BAC3. The sequence continues at coordinate 2,719 of JADLAF010000185.1, read as the reverse complement.
AGGAAGAGGGACATCGTCAGCGTGCAGACCAGCAGCCATTTGGAAATCGGCACATCAATAATCACTGCACCGCTGATGACCCTGAGGAGAAATCCGGATGAGATACAAAAGACATCCAGCAGGATTACTTCTTTCAGTCCGGTGCCGTAGAGGATATTGATCAGCAGATATATCCCCACCACTATCAGAAACGAGGTGCTTAACTGCGAGGCACCAACCGCTGCTATTATCAACAGCACCGCGCCAAAAATTGCCGCGGTAGTTTTGTTTAATGCTCCGCTTGCTATCGGGCGGTTGCGCTTTGCCGGGTGAATTTTATCCCGATCATAATCGAGTATATCATTAAAGATATATACCGCACTTGAGGTCAGGGAGAAGACCAGAAATCCGGCGGCAGTCTTCATCAGATGCGAGCCGGAGAACAAGTGCTCGGAGAAGATCAATGGAGTAAACAAGAAGATGTTCTTTATCCACTGATAAGGGCGAGAACTAATTAATAAATTAGTAATTAGTAGTTAGTAATTAGTAAAAAAATGTACAATTAACAATTTACAATGAACAAAAAGCAATTGATAATTTAGAATGGAGAGTTGAGAATTCAAAGCCATACTCCTGTGGAGCGGGCGATGGTGAAGATATCTTTATCCAACGAGAAATTGTTTACCACCACGTCAATCTTTTGCTCACCCAGTTCCCTGTTCAATCTCACCAGCAACTTTACTTTTTTATCAAGCAGACTTGCTTTTTCGGAAGTTTCTATGTAGAGATCAATATCTCCGCCCCGCTTATTGTCATCAGCCCTTGAGCCGAAGAGCATTACTCTACTCCCTTCCCCGAATATATCAGCTACTGCTTTTCTGATGATCGTGATTTGTGAGGGAGAGAGACGCAAGTTCTTTAATTAGTAATTAGTAGTTAGGAATTAGTAAAATTAATGTACAATGAACAATTTACAATGAACAAAGAACTATTGTTAATTATGAATTAAAATTTTTATAGCCGGCAGTAACGGATGATACTATTCCTAAGCAGTACAATATCACCTAAGCGGTTATTAACGATGTCAACCAGAACCTCCTGACTCAGCGATAGATATTCATGACTCAGTCGGTTTCGGAATCCTATCATCTTCTGCAACACCTCTTCCTCTTCGGAAGAAATTATTTCATTCGCACTCAGTAACCCTGCAACTTCAGAATATTTTTCCCAAGGAGCTTTCAAATCCGCAGAAACAATATGAGCGAAGATATCTATGAGATTCTGAATTGCCAGATAAAGTCCGCGTTCAAGGATCCAAAGCAAATCCAGATTACTTTTCAAATCTGCGACGCTGCAATTTCGATATTTTTCAAGATTTTCGAGGGCCTGATTCAAAACCTGTAAATGCCTTCGGACTTTTTCCAAATCAGGCATGTCAGTTCCTTTCCCTGCTGACATAGTATGCTTGAATCCTGCGAAGGGGTTCCGTATCAATATATTCTTTTCTGCGCTGGTCTTCAAATGCAACCCGCTCAAATACATTTTTATCAAACAACCGCATTCCTGAGTTAATAATCCGCATGGTCAGCAGTAGTGACGCACTGTTCAAAACTACAAAATCAATTTTATCCGTTTTGAGCACTCGGCTCAATTCTGCAAGCATACAACTTTCATACCCATACGGATATCTGTTCAGATTCTTATATCCGTAATTCTCTTTCACAAATACTGCAATATCAATATCATGAAACAGGTCAGAACTAACGAACGACCCGAATATATACGCAGAAAGAACTTCATCCTTTGCTTCCAGGTATTCTGTCAGCCGGGAAATGACCTCTGCTTTATCGATATTTCTCAGATAAGAAATCAAGTTAATTTATAATTGATAATGGATAAGGGATAATTGCTATTCAATTTCGGGCCGGAGGAGTGAGATGAATTCTCTGAAATCATCCAGTCTGTCAAGATAGCCGTACTATGTAAAATTAGGAATTAGGAATTAGGAATTAGTAAATTCAATGTACAATGAAGAATTTACAATGTACAGAAATCATTTATCAATTGATTTGCCGGGACGGCCGTAGGTGCCGTTTTTGATGCGCTGCATCATTGCTGCTTCACTCATCTCGATTACCGGCTTAAAATCAAGATAATGTAAAAATGTTTTCGTCTTGAATTCAACATGAAGTTTTTCATCTTTTGTGAACAGGAGTACCCCTTTGCTCACCACATTATACGCCAGTTTCGGTTTTTTCTGAGGCAGCCCGTTCAGTTCAACCAGATCAATCCGCTCACCCGTTAAATCTTCTAAATCACCAACAAGATTGCCGAGTAAATTTAATGACGGCTCTTGCGCAAACCAGACTGCAATATCAAGATCACTTCCAAACCGGGTTTTGCCGCTTACCTGAGAACCGAAGAGATAGGCGAAGGTTATTTCTTCTCTGGAGGAGAGATACGTTTTTATCCGTTCAGCAAGATCAGGAGACAAAGTAGTGATTAGTGATTAGTTACTAGTGACTAGTGAAATTAATGAACAATTTACAATGCACAATTAACAAGAACAACGAACTAGGAACCAAGAACAATTAACCAAGAACTACGAACCACGAACCAAGAACTGATTTAAAAGAATTTCTTCGCAAGTGCGAGTATTCCCTGCTTCCAGGGGAGGCGGTGGGAGATGCCGCTTTCGCCGGTGAACTTGTCCAGATTTTCCAGATACCACCTGTAGTTT
>JADLAF010000184.1 GCA_020848375.1 Ignavibacteriaceae bacterium | reverse complement strand
TTAGTTTCTCACTCCCTGCGGTGCAAGTGAAATAATCCGTTCAAGAGTTTCAAGCATTACCGGATTGGGCACTGGCTTTGGCAGGAAGACATCAGCCCCGGCATTGAATGCGGTCATACGGTCTTCACCGGCGGCGAACGCTGTACAGCAGATAACAGGCACAGAGGAATTTCGTTGCTGTGTTCTTACCAGCCGGATAAAGTCCAGTCCGTGTTTTTCCCCCTGAAGCCCAATGTCAACAATCATTGCGGTATATTCATGTTCATCAAGCCGCTGAACTGCTTCCTCATAGACGGAGCAGATGACGGGATGATATTTTTTATAAAGCAGATAATAAATGAACCTCTGGTTTTCAGGGTCGTCCTCAAGTATCAGAATTTTGGGCAGAGTAGTATTCATGTATTCCCGTGTTAATGAAATTGTGGTAATAAAACAGTGACTTCGGTGCCCTTGCCTTTTATGCTGTGCACGCGTATATCACCCTTGTTTAATTCAAGAAGCCGTTTAGAGAGAGCCAGCCCCAGACCGTTTCCTTCGAAAGGCCGGCTGTAACCCATAATCTCCTGGGTAAAGGGGCGGAAGAGTTTTTCCATATATTCTTCTGACATCCCGATGCCGGTATCTTTAACGGTAACCGATATATATCCGGCTCCGACCTGTGAAGCAGTTACCGTTACTGAACCCTCGCGTGTATATTTGATAGCGTTATCAAGCAGATTCTGCATGATAGTTGTGAACGAGTATGCATCCGCGAATATAAGTGAACCGCTGAGAGATTCTTCAAAGGTAAAACCGAGATTTTTTTCCCTGGCGTAGTGACGGAACTCCATGGTAAGCTGATTGATAATAGGAATAATATCAAGCCGCTGGAACGAACATTTGTATCCGCTTGTCATTACCAGTGCCATATTAAGATTCAGGTCAATGGTGCGGTAGAGCCGTCTTCCGCTGTTGTCAATAGAAGTGAACATCCTCCTCAGATCAGGTGAAATTTTTTCTTTCAGTTCGTCGTGAATAATGCTGGTCAGACCAAGGATTGCGTTAAGGGGGGTGCGAATTTCATGACTCATCTGAGCCAGGAAGTGAGACTTTAGTTTTTCTGACTCTTCTGCTTTAACCAGTGCTTCCTTAAGCTGACCTTCAGTTAGTTTGAGTTCAGTAATATCGCTTCCGTATATCTGACCTATTTCAAATTTGGGAATACCGCAGAGGATGAATTTGTAATGACGGCTGCCTATTTGGGAATGAAGTTCAAGCCGTGCGCCGTTGCGGATACATTCGGCCAGGTTTACTGCTTTTGTTTCAGGTATAATCTCCCATATTTTCATATTCATCAGCGAGGCGCCTTTAAGCAGCTCACTGCCTGGCGTGTTTGAAAGCTGTATGCTGCCGTCAATTTCGAACCGGAAAACCGGATCGGGGTCTGACTGCGCGAACATAGCCATCAACTCCGCCTGCTGAAGCCGCAGCGACTGCTGCTCCTGCAGATGTTCCTTTTGCATCGGGATCAGAATATACCGGTAAAATATATAAATGACACTAACAAGAACCAGCAGGATAAGCAGAGCAACTATTATGGGATTACTCAAGCTTAACACGGATTCTCCTGTCATCTTCCTTAAATATTATGAAAAAGATACCGATTGCTATTTGTACGCTGGTTACAATAAAGAAATTGGTGAGTACTGATAAATCAGCCACCTTTACCAAAAGATTAAAAAACTTGGTGAGTGTCAGGAGTTCATAAAAGATAAGAACAACGTAAAAGCCATTAAGCGCCTGGGTTTTGAGCAGGTCAAGACCCAGCATGTGTATTACTCTGAGAAGGATGAATCCATGCAGTACAAAAAAGAGCAGTCGCTCTATTGCCGGGCTCTCTGAAAAGAAAGTAATAACAACAACGGCTGCCAAAATAACCATCACAAGAAAGGATTTTTGCTTTATTGCTTCCAGGTCAAATAATGCAATCAGCACTAAAAAGGAAACAAGAAGATAGTACGGGAGCACTACCTTCATAAAAGCAAAAAGCAAAACTATTGATAAAACATCAGACAACCCAAGAATCAGAAAAAAGTAAAAAAACCTGGTCCTGTAATGTCTGATAGGGGGAAACAGCCATATAATGGCTGAAATCAGGACAACTATGGGATAGAAAGACATTTATCTGAGTTATTAGTCCAGACAGTAAGGGGGACACAGCAGAGCGAACTCAAGTGTCCAACCGCCAGCTTCCTTAAATGTCTGATTGCCGTTAAAGTTACCGTCATGGGTGGTAAGTGTCAGAATACCGCGCTGACGAAGCTCAACAGTGACCGTCTTTGCGTCTGTTAAATTCAACAAGTCGTTAATCTTCTGTACAGCATACATGTGAAACTCCTGATCAGGGGTGACCTGGAAGTTACGAGGATGGATTGGCTTGCGCTTTCCGTCCAGGATAACCAGTTCGCCATCAACTAAATTGAAGAGAAGAACATCACTAACATTTTTTGTGATATTCATCAGCATCTTCTTGTTAAATGTGTGGGACTGCAGGACCGGTCCAAACACCTGATTCGCATGCTGGGCTGTAATTATCTGACCTGGCAGATTACCGCTCTGTGCAGAAATAGAAGCAACGGGGCTGAGTGCCGCGATGATAAAAAGTACAAAAACGAACTGTTTTATAGAGAACATCTTACACCTCCTGGATGAGTTAAAAAAAGTAAAGTCTGACAGGTATTACTTACGTGGTGGACTCCCCAAAAGCCGCACATGAACCAAAGAAATATATTAAAATTTAGATTCAAAAAAAGAAAATTAAGGAATGAAAGTTTCCTTTTTTTACTAAAAATGTGATAAATGGTTGATTTTGAGGGAAGAATGTGCGTCCGTACGGTTTTTACGCTGTCAGACCGCAGGAACCGCAGCCCGCGGATTCTGCTTCCTGAAAAATCAGCGAATGGGGCGCGGGTTGTTTACCGAAAAAAATGTAAATTGTCAGACGATTTTTTTAACAGCCATTAACCCGGCGGTCTGAACTAATGTAATTGTTAAGAGGGAAAAAGGAACCGAAATGATGAAAATTGCCCAGCTCAGGTCCTCTTCCGAAAACAGAAGGATGATTCTATCGGTATGAATATCAGAACCTCCATCAAATATAAGCTGGTTTTCCCTTACGCTTTCCTCATTGGGCTTATTTCACTGTTCATTCTTTTCTATTTTCCTACCGCAATTGAAGATGAAGCAATCCATTCACTTGAAAACCGCGCTGAAGCAATTGCTGAGGTTACCGGAAGTATGCTCTATCCGGCTCTGGTTTTTGAAGACCGCCAGTTGATAGCTGAAAAAACCAGAAGCATCGGGCGGCTGCGTGATCTGACTTACGCGGTTATTCATGACCAGAACGGAAATACTATAGGAGAGTTTAATCTGGAGGAAGCAAAGAAGGCCAATTACGGGAAACTAAAGTCGGGCACCTTTACCTCAGGAGAATATATACGCCATGCCAAAACGGTTCTGCACGCAACCAAACCCATTGGTTATATATACGTCGGGTTTTCGCTCGTTCCGCTTCATAATGAAATAGCCCGCGCCAGGATTGCTGTTGCACTGGTCAGTCTGGTGATTTTTGGAATAGGTATGGTTGCGGTAATTTTCATCAGCACCCTGGTCACCCGCCCCCTGAGTCGTCTGGCTGAGTCAACAAAACTGATAGCTGAGGGTGATCTTTCTCACCGCTCGGCAATCCGCTCAGGTGATGAGTTTGAACTGCTTTCCGGTTCGCTTGACAGTATGGTGGATAAACTCGAAACAGCAAAACGGCAGTTGTCTATCCTTCATCTGGGTCTCGAAAAAATTGCAGGAGAACGCACCGAAGACTTGCGGAAAGAAATTGAAGAACATAAGCGTACGGAAAGAGCTCTTTCTGAGAGCGAAATGCGTTTCCGCACCATATTTGAAGAAGCGGGCATGGGTATTGTTCTGACAGATATGAGCGGCGAAATTCTTGAGAGCAATGAAGCGTTTGTGAAAATGATGGGATACAGCGAATCTGAGCTTCACAATATGACTCTGCAGGAGCTTTCGCATCCGGAGGATATGAGGGATGGGATGATGATGTTTTCGATGGGCACCATTGACTCCTCAGGTCGGGGACCAGTATATACTGAAAAGCGGTATATACGCAAGGACGGAAAAATTGTCTGGGGGAAACTGACTACAGCGGTCATCAGCGACAGGAAGAGCAAGTCATCGTTTGTTCTGGTTATGATAGAAGATATGACCAGCAGGAAAATAGCGGATGAAGAGCTTCACAAACAAACCCGGCTTTTGGGAGGGGCGGCCGAAGCAGCCAACATTCTGCTGACCACTGAAAACTTTAACGATGCTATTAAAGGAGCGCTGCGCGCGCTGGGCGAGGCCTCTACCGTTGACCGCGTATATATATTTGATAATGTCTTTGCACCGGACGGCTCACCTCTTATGAGGCAGACATTTGAGTGGGCAAACGAAAAGGTTACGGCAGAGATTAACAACCCGATGCTTCAGGATGCTCCTTATCCAAATGAAATATACGAAACACTTTCAATGGGAAATATCTTCACCGTACTGACCCGTATGGGGTCACCGGAGCTGAAGGAGCTTCTTGAGCCGCAGGATATTATCACCATAATGCTCGTCCCTATTTTTGTGCGGGAGACCTACAGAGGATTCATTGGCTTTGATGACTGCCACGAAGAGCGAAAATGGTCAAAGGGGGAAGAAGCAATCCTGCGTGCCATGGCGGGCAGCATCGGCGGGGCGATTAAACAAAAAGAATATGAAGCTGAAATGAAAGCAGCTAATGAAAAAGCAACAGAGTCTGACCGGTTGAAATCTGCCCTGCTCGCCAATATGAGCCATGAGTTCAGAACCCCGGTTAACGGTATTATGGGCTTTTCGGAACTGCTAATGGAAGAGCTGCCTGAAGGTAAACGGCTGGGCATGGCGCGGAGTATATATACTTCAGGCAAACGACTGATGAAAACCCTGAACGGAATTCTGATGTACAGCCAGATTGAGTCAGGCAAAATCAGGCCTGATCTTCAGGTGCGCAAACTCGCGGAAATGACAGAGTCATCTCTGTACCCGTATATACAACAAGCCACAGCGCGGCGCATAGAGTTTGAGTTTACGATACTTGCCCCTGAGGTACAGGCATATATAGACCCGCAGCTTTTTCCCATGGCCATGGATCAGATTTTGGATAACGCGCTTAAATTTACCAAAACGGGCAGCGTTACCGTTACGGTTGATGAGCGGGAAGGGCGACCGTGTGTTGTGGTACAGGACACGGGCATTGGTATCGCGACCCAGCATCTTGAGGTTATCTTTCAGGAGTTCCGGCAGGCTAGTGAGGGGATTGGCCGCAGCTATGAAGGAAGCGGGCTCGGGCTTACCATTGCGCGAAAACTCGTGCGGATGATGAAAGGGGATTTGGCTGCAGAGAGCAAACCGGATGAAGGCAGCACTTTTATTCTGAGCTTCACAAAAGCCGGCTGGGAAGATCATCTGATTGATATACAAAAGACTCAGGTTTCACAGGCGCCAGCGGCGGGTAATAAATGCAGCGCGCTTCTGGTTGAAGATGATGAGGCGAATCTGCAGGTCGCCTCAAAATATATCGAGCATCTCTGTATGGTTGACCGGGCGCGTGACGGAATCTCAGCGCTCACCTTAGCCGGGCAGAAGCGGTATAATATAATTCTGATGAATATCAACCTGGGCGACGGTCCGGACGGAATTGAAACCGCGCGGGCTATCAGACAACTACAGGGATATAAAGAAGTTCCTATTGTTGCGGTAACCGGTTACGCAATGCAGGGGGACAGGGACCGGTTTGTAACCGAAGGGTTTAACGGATATATATCAAAGCCCTATGACAAAGGCGCACTCATTGTCGAAGTGGAAAAACAGTTGAAGAATTGTGAATTGTGAATTGTGAAGTTTGAAATATGAATGGTCTTTAATGTGGTTGCTGTCCTTTATGTCTCTTACGTTCTTGAAGGTTTAAGAAGTTCACGCAAAGCCACAAAAAAGATTTTAACACAGAGTTTAATAGCGTATATATGGCCTTACATTGTTCATGGTAAATTATACTTTTTGCTTTTACTACTGATTACTAACTACTAATTACTAATTGAGCACCAAGCTTTGTCCGAAAATTATTCTTGAGGGGACGCGTCTCACGTTTAAGACGGAGATTGCCTTCGCTCTGAACGAACATCCGGAAGTGGTTGGTCCGCGTAAATACCGGT
>JADLAF010000183.1 GCA_020848375.1 Ignavibacteriaceae bacterium | reverse complement strand
CTTAATATCCTACGTCAAAACTCTTCATTATCCAACCCGATGGATAAGGATTTTAACTATATCGAAGAATTTAATAAGATTGACTTCCAGGCATTAAAAAAAGACCTCGTGAAACTGATGACAGACTCTCAGGACTGGTGGCCGGCTGACTTCGGTCACTATGGCGGTCTTTTTGTGAGAATGAGCTGGCATGCTGCTGGCACCTATCGCTCAAGCGACGGCCGTGGCGGTGCTTCCGGTGGTCTGCAGCGCTTCGCTCCGCTCAATAGCTGGCCTGACAACGCTAACCTCGACAAAGCCCGCCGGCTGCTCTGGCCAATCAAAATGAAATACGGCAATAAAATTTCCTGGGCTGATTTGCTAGTTCTGGCTGGTAATGTTGCTATGGAATCCATGGGCTTTGAGACCTTTGGCTTTGGCGGTGGGCGTGAGGATATGTGGGAGCCGGATGAAAGCATCTATTGGGGCGCTGAGCAGAAGTGGCTCGATGATGCAAAACGCTACACTGGAAAACGTGATCTCGAAAACCCTCTTGCAGCAGTGCAGATGGGTCTTATCTATGTGAATCCTGAAGGTCCGGGCGGAAATTCTGACCCGGTTGCCGCAGCGCTTGATATCCGCGATACCTTTGCGCGCATGTCCATGAATGATGAAGAAACAGTTGCCCTTATTGCAGGCGGTCATACATTCGGTAAAACACATGGTGCCGGTGATGCTGCCTTAGTGGGACCTGAACCGGAAGCTGCCGGGATAGAGGAACAAGGGCTTGGCTGGACGAATAAATTCGGTACCGGAAAGGGCGGTCATACTACCACTTCCGGATTAGAACTGGCGTGGACGCGCACTCCGGCAAAGTGGAGCAATGACTTCTTTAAACATCTTTTTGAATATGAATGGGAATTGACCACAAGCCCGGCGGGTGCAAAGCAGTGGGTCGCAAAGAATGCAGAGGCAACTATACCTGATGCGCACGATGCTTCAAAGAAGCACAAGCCCATGATGCTCACCACAGACCTTTCGCTTCGTTTTGACCCCATATACGAAAAGATATCACGCCGCTTTTATGAAAACCCTGCTGAGTTTGCAGATGCTTATGCACGCGCATGGTTTAAGCTCACGCATCGTGATATGGGACCAAAGGCCTGTTACTTCGGTCCGGAAGTTCCGGCAGAAGATTTAATCTGGCAGGATCCTGTACCCGCTGTAACTTATAAATTAATTGATGCTGCTGATATATCCTCGCTCAAGGCAAAGGTTCTTTCATCCGGACTTACTGTTTCTGAGCTGGTAACCACTGCTTGGGCTTCGGCATCAACGTTCCGCGGATCAGACAAACGCGGCGGCGCAAACGGCGCGCGCATTCGTCTTGAACCGCAGAAAAACTGGGCAGTTAATAATCCGGCTCAGCTTTCAAAGGTGCTTGCCGCTCTCGAAAAAATTCAGGCAGAGTTTAACTCTTCAGCTAAAGACGGAAAAAAAGTTTCGCTGGCTGATCTTATTGTTCTGGCCGGATGTGCCGCAGTTGAGAAGAGTGCAAAGGATGCAGGATATGATATATCTGTACCATTCACGCCGGGCAGAAACGATGCAACGCAGGAGCAGACCGATGTTGATTCATTCGGGTATCTTGAACCCTACGCAGATGGTTTCCGTAATTATCTGAAAGTGCCTTCATCAGTTCCGTCAGAACATTTGCTGGTTGACCGTGCTCATTTGTTGCAGCTTACAGCACCTGAGATGACAGTATTGGTTGGCGGAATGCGCGCGCTTAAAGCAAACTATGACAATTCAGACAAGGGCGTTTTCACTAACCGTCCGGGTGTTCTCACAAATGATTTCTTTGTTAATCTGCTTGATATGGGCACACTGTGGACAGCAGCAGATGAAGCGAAAGAAGAGTTTGAAGGACGTGACAGAAAAACAGGTAAACTGAAGTGGAAAGGTTCGCGCACTGATCTGGTGTTTGGTTCAAACTCAGAGCTCCGTGCCATTGCTGAGGTATATGCTCAGTCAGACGGCAGTGATAAATTCGTGAAGGATTTTGTTGCCGCATGGAATAAAGTAATGATGCTCGACCGCTTTGATCTGAAAAGATAAAAACGTTCTTAGAAAAAAGGAAAAACAAAGCCGCGGTGGTAAAACGCCGCGGCTTTTTGTGACCAAGGGAAGGGAATAGCCGAAAAGTTGTAAAACAGATGTTGATGTGATCAATAAAAACTCGTATTTTAGCATTGGTGGTTTATGTGTTGTGGTTTTTCAGCTTTAAAAGTTTCGAAGTCTGAAGCTGAGCTTTCACATTTTCTGGGCGAAAAAATCACTTTTAATTAGTTTAAAGTATAGAATGGCAGAAAAAGCATTTGTAACTCCTGAAGTTTTACGCTGGGCACGTAAGACTGCTAAAATGAATGAGCAGACAGCAGCAGAAAAAATCTCTGTCAGTGCTGAAAAAATCAGAGAATGGGAAATGGGTTTAGGGCAGCCGACTATTAAACAGGCACAAAAGCTTGCAAAAGTTTATAGAAGACCTTTTGCATTATTCTTTCTTCCTGAGGTACCAACGGACTTCAAACCCCTGGAGGATTTTAGAAAATCCGGTTCAAAGGATTTAACTACCTCCGCAATTTTTATTATTCGTGAAATCCAGCAGAAACAGGCTTGGGCCAGGGAATCGTATCTAAATGATATGAAAAAGCCACTTCCATACATTGGAAGTTATTCTCTGGGAAACAGACCTCAGGAAGTAGCAGATGATATATTAAAGGTACTTGGGATAAACCCGGAGCATTATATATCTGAAAATCCCCTTAAGGAATGGATAGATGCAGCCGAAACGAATGGCATATTTATTGCTCGCACCAGTTATATTCACTCCAGATTGTTAATAGATGCGGATGAATTGCAGGGATTTGCACTAGCTGATCATCTGGCACCTTTTGTTTTTATTAATTCTGAAGACTGGAATACCGCACAGTTATTTACTCTGGTTCATGAACTGGCTCATCTTTGGATAGCTGCCAGTGGTATTTCTAATGCTATTGACTACGAACAAGTAAATGCAATTAAGTATCATCCGGTTGAAGTTTTCTGTAATGAGGCAGCGGCCTCTGCTTTAATGCCTTCTAAAATATTATTATCAGAAAACAAGTCTGCGTTTGATGATTTGAAAGGTATATCTTCTGTTTCGAAAAAATATGGTGTTAGCCAATTCGCTTTGTTAGTAAGACTGCTAAATCTTAAAATTATTTCAAACAATAATTATGTGAACCTAAAACAACAGGCGGAAGCTGCATACAACAACTACCTGGTTAAAGAAGAAGAAAAAAGAGCAAAGCAGAAAGCAAAAGAGGGTGGTCCAAATTATTATTTACTTCAACGTAATAGAAACAGCCGATTGTTTACGCAAGCCGTACTGGATGCTTTCAGAGGAGGAAATATAAATCCGACACTCGCAAGCGACCTTTTGAATGTTCGGGTTACAAAATTTCAAAAACTGGAAGCTCAGCTATATAAATGAATAAAGGCGATGGGAAATATTGCCTGGATGCAAACGTACTGATTCAGGCCTGGCAAAAATATTATAACCCAAAATTCTGTCCGGATTATTGGAGTATTCTTGATGAACTTGGTGAGAATAGCAGAATTTTTATTCCTGAACAGGTCTTTGAGGAAATTGTGCGGACAGAAGATGATCTGACTAAATGGTTAAAGAAAAGTAAAATTCCTGTCGCTAAGATTACTTTGTCAGTAACACAATGTTTGCAGGAAATATACTCAACGGACACCAGACATAGATTGCTTGTGGATAATATACGAGGACGATCATTAGCAGACCCATGGGTGATAGCGCATGCAATGGATGAAAAGGCGACCGTGGTCACTAAGGAAAACAAAGAAACCGCATTAAATTCAACCAGAATAAAAATTCCAAATGTTTGTGAAGGTATGAATGTCAGGTGGATGGACGATTTTCAATTCATAGAAGAAATACAACTAAAGTTTTCATGTAGCATTAAAGCGTGAAACTCATTACTAACACTCAATATAAAAACCCGGAGTGTTAAGATGGGCTGGGAAATAGTTCCCGATTGATGAGAATATTCAGAAAGGAAACTGATACAGAAGCCAGTAAGGAAAACTCCTTTTTGAATATAGCCCAACATTTAAAAAAGATCCAGAAAACTTTCAACAAACCAGGGTAGAATTATTTAACTGGTCATTCGAAATCTTCAATTCATATTTTCACCCCAATTGTCCCTAAAACTATAACCACTTTAAAACAACAAAGCCGTCTCTCGATTGAGAGACGGCTTTTTGCTGAATCACTAATGATTCAAGGAGGCACATGAAATTTTATTTTGTGAGAATCATTTTCTTCATTGACTGGAAGGTCTGGCTTCCGTCAACAGCGGTTGCGGTTATTGCGTAGAAATAGATTCCTGATGTAAGTGAGGATGCATTAAAGCTGACCTGATTGTGTCCGGCACTGAATGTTCCGTTTACTAATTCGGTCACAACTTCACCAAGCGTGTTATATACCATCAGCGAAACATTGCTTTCAAAAGGCAGACTGAAGGAGATCATGGTTGAAGGGTTGAACGGGTTCGGATAGTTCTGTCCTAAGCTGAATTCAGCCGGAGTGGCGTCAACTTCAACAATCTGTGAGTAGGAGAATGAGCCGTCAAAGTCAACCTGTTTCAGACGGTAGCTGTATGCTCCGGCGCTGATAACATCTGAATAGCTGTAGCTTCTGGTTTCGGTGGTGGTACCGTTGCCATTAACAAAAGCAACTGATTCAAAGCTGCCGTTTGCTGAGCTTCTCTGCACTTCAAAACCTTTATTATTGGTCTCGGTTGCTGTAGCCCAGTTAAGAGTTACAACGTTTCCTGATACAGATGCATTGAATGAAGTCAGTTCAACAGGAACAATTTCAAATCCGAATTTAAGATCGTCAAAGTAATAGGTTCTTTCTCCTGCGGTTGCTCCGGTTACTCCGAAGTTGAAGAAGATGGAAGCTTTGTTATAATTGTTTGCAAGATTCAGCGGAGCAGTTCCTGAAGCCGGATTTCCAAAATCAAATACTAAGGTCTGCCACTGATTTGCAATGGTGACGGTAGCTTCGGTTTCGCAGGTAATGGTATTGTTAAGATGATCTTCAACTTTAAGACGAACCTGAATTCCGGCGTGTGGTGACCAAACGCGAACGTTCATTCGTTTTTCCTGCTCGGTAAATGGAACTTTTGTTTTGAAGCCAGTCTGAGTTCCGCCTGATACGGCAGTAATAGTTGTGCCGGCCCAAAGTTCTGCTGTGGCTGATTTAACAATCTTTGCGACTTTATTATTAGCCATAGTTGGGTCATCAACCACAGTTGAGTTCTCAGCACCGCCGAAGCCAACCAGACCATAGTTTACCCACGGTACGTCAAATGTAACAGGAAGGTTCATCTGTGTTGTGTCTGGGGGAGGTGGCGTACCTGTGGTCAGGAGCACATCATCAAAAAGGTAGGTGAAGTCTGCTGACCCGTTGCCAACAGTGCCAAGATCAAAAATAAATACAACCTTTGAATATTCGTTGGAGGCATTAATAGCCGTGTAGTCAAAGGTCAATTCTTCCCATCCGTTTGCAACTGTTCCGGTAGCTTCCTTTTCGAAATTAATTGCGGGGTTGGTAAGGTTTTCAACCTTGAGTAAAAGTTTTGCACCAATTCTTGGCATGCGGACTTTTACCTTAAAGAATTTATTTGTAGAAAAATCAATCGGTGCAGCAAGTGTCAGGTATGCACCTGCCCATGGCTGACCTGCACCCTTTACCATCTGTGCAACTTTTGCACTGGTATTGATGCCGCCGATCTGCGGATTGTTGATAACGGTAGCAACGCCGCCGTCAAAATTGGTGAAAGTATAGCTTACCGTGGCTGATTCAAAGTCAAGCGGCAGTGTAGGTGCCTGTGCGTTAATTGCACCGGTTAGCAGAACTACTGCAAAAAATGCAGCGAGGAAAAAAGGTACACGTGTGGTCTTCATTGTTACTCCAGAAGATTATGGTTATTTAGGTTAATTATTTGAGAAAACAGATAAACTGTTTTGAACAGATTACCTGGAATCTCACTCGGTCAAAATCATTTCAAAACAGTCATTTTCATAACTGCATGATATCCCGGTGCACCATTGAGGGGCTCAGCAGTCAATTTATAAAAATATACTCCGCTTGGCAGACCTGTTGCGTCAAACGGTGCAAGATGACTGCCCGTGCTCTTGGTCTCACTGATTAACCGCACCACTTCCTCACCGAGAATGTTATATACACTCAGTGCTACATGAGAATCATGTGATAAGCCATAGGAAATGATTGTTGCGGGATTAAATGGATTCGGATAATTCTGCCTCAGTTTAAACTCAAGGGGAAGTCCGGTCAGCTCTCTTGTACCGGTAACCGCTGAGTAGGTAACATCAAAATGGTTTAAGCTAAAGAGCCAGTTCCGCTTTTCAGAAATAACATCGGTATATATCTCAACGCGGATGATATTTGTGCCGGCCTGCATGTGGATACCCATCACCGTAATAGGGCGCCAGGTCTGCCAGCCGCCGGTACCGGTTACAAATTTCTTGCCGCTTACATCTTCATTGTTCACAAACAAACGGAAGTAGCCAAAGCCGGGCACGGTTGATACATACGCAGTGATATCATAAACAGTATCTTTTGTTGCATTAACGGTATATTCAAGCCACTCGCCGTCAACCATCCAGTAAACATCATAGCCCTGTGTGCTTGCGGGTTCAATATCAACACCTTCGTTCGGACGATAGGCAAGCCCGATGTTATTTGAGTTCACATCATGGTAGGCAACTCCGTCACCGCCGTTGTCATAATTTTCCGCCTGGATGAGTCCGGGTATGTTTACCGCGGTACCGCTGTAAGGTGTGCCGTTTCCGAGCACGCGTATTGTAACACAGTCGGTAGTGGTCAGACCGGTCTGATTGGTTACATCAAGCAAAACAGTATATTCTCCCGGCATGGTGAATGTATATACAGTGTCCGCCGCTGTTGAAACAATGCCGGTACCAAAGTTCCATAAAAAAGAAAGAGGGGAGTTGTTCCGGTCAAAACTGCGGCTGCCTGAAAAGGATACTCGCAGAGGAGTTTTTCCGCTTGTCCGGTCAGTGGTTAAGAGTACGACAGGCGCATTAGGATTAACGGTGGATGTACTTACTGACCTCATTTTGCGTGGACCGACTCTCATGCTGAATCCGTCAGAATAGGTTACGGTTACTGAATCAGCATCTGCGTTAAAAGCAATATAAGTTTTGAATCCTGCGTTGTCCTTAAAAACAGAGTAAGTGGCTATATCCGCCGTGACGGATATATCCGGCTTTCCCATCTTCTTCATGTTGCCGAGCCAGTGGTAAGTGTGCGGCTTTGAGCCCCCTTGCTCCGGTATATATCCACTGTCAGCAAAGAATGAAGAGAGTGCTGATGCCGGGTCAAAAAACGCCTGATATTTCCAGACAATATCTTTCCAGGTCGGGTCAGCACCGTTTAGTTCAGTTATTATTTCATTGTAAAGGGATTGAGCATATTCAGGATTACGCCCCAGGTACAGTGACCCGCCATTGTAGGGGAGCATATTAATGCCATGAATAAAATCAGGGTCAGTGCCAAACCAGGTTGAGTGAACTCCCTTGGTTCCCCATACCATACCAAGTCCTTTGTAGGGGTAGGAAGCGGGGAAAACAATATTATCAACATCAAACCAATACTGCTCAATTGCGCTGCGTTCAGTGGAGTAGAGATATATACCAAGATCGCGGATGCTGTCCTGCTGGGTAAGTGAACCCCAGAGAATAACTGCGGTTGCAAAATTCATTGATTCAGAGCTTGACTCTTCATTGTTACCGTCACCAAAATCTCCATGACCTGACTCCCATGAGTGACCTGCATAAGGATCAAAAGCACGGAGGAAAGGGAAGCGGGTATCATTGCGGTCCCAGTTGTTACCGTCTTTAATGAGAAGGTTAATCATCGCGCCCCAGTTTTCCTGCTGAGCCCAGAGGGGGTCATACTGAGCAACTATTGCAGCAGCCATAATTGCATAACCGGAGTGAAAATTGTGATCATTAATCTGGTTGTCGGCTCCGTATTCTGAGGGGTATCCGGTCAGAGTGCGCCAGGGAGCGTTATATACATAACTCTGCGGTCCGCCCGCGGTGAGCCACTCTTCAAGACGTGTCTTAATCTGCGTAAGGAAATAATCTCTCTGCGT
>JADLAF010000182.1 GCA_020848375.1 Ignavibacteriaceae bacterium | reverse complement strand
TTACCTCCCGGTAAGATTCAGCATATCCGGAAATATTGTCAATGTCCCAGCCGAGTGCTTTGAAGAAGGGATCAATAAAATCTCTTCTGGTCTGAGTTTCATTATAATCAGAATGTTTATAAGAATCTAATTGTTCGCCGAAACGATCTACAAGTGCAGAAATTTTTTCAATTGCTAATGCTTTTGACATGCTACCCGTTTGATAATGTATTTGCGAAAATAAGAGTAATAACTGAACCAAAAAAGAAAATATGTAAACGGAAAAGAAGCGTTTAATGTCCTTCCCCTCATTGCTTAAAATTCTGTGCAAGATGGAAAGATAACTGTTCCTGCAGCACCAATATTAACCCCGCTTTTAAAGTAAAATATACACTCTGCTAAAGTTTTCCTGCGGTTGATATCCGGATTTTGCGTCCACCCGGTTTAAAATAATTTTTGAGCAGAAGTCCGATAGGGGAGCCCAGAAAAGGCAGACGGAAAATGAATTTTTAAAGACCTGTGTTCCTGCTCCGGCGCCAGTCTGAGAAGATGAGGCGTCGGGCTAAGAGAAGGGCTGATTCAAAGAAAACCGGCATTTTTTTCAGGTGATTCATGATTTCTGACATTATACTTATTTTTAAGTTCAGTGATTACAAATTACACAGTGGCATCTCTATATTAACAATAAAAGGAACCAGGCATGAAAAAAGATTCAGATTTTACCCCGGAAGAAAAGGCGGCAATTATTAAGGAATATCTGAAAGAGGGTGCGGATGAAAATGTTATCTCCGCAAAGTATGATATCCCGGTTTCGTTGCTTTGGGAGTGGGAAGAGATTATAATTGCAGGTATTACTGATAAGGAGGATGAGCGTAAAGCCCTTCGCAGCAAGGCAGAAATCGAAAGATTAAAAGCGGAAGCCCAAAGACTGCAAAAAGTAATTAATGAACTCAGGCGCGAGAATAGAGTTTTGAAAAGAACACCTGGCATGGAATTCATGGAGGAGAAAATACTCAGGAAGCCGGGTAAATGAACCCGGACTTGTATATACACTACATCCCGGGCAGGTTCCGGCTGATCCGGCAGCGGACCAATTGCATATTGTTTTCATGAAGTGCTTTTTCGGTCCGTTATGATAACCACAGGCAGGAGGCATCTTGATCCGTTTTGCTTGGCTCTCTATCTTGCCAAATCATTTTTT
Source organism: Ignavibacteriaceae bacterium (assembly GCA_020848375.1). Lineage (GTDB taxonomy): Bacteria > Bacteroidota > Ignavibacteria > Ignavibacteriales > Ignavibacteriaceae > H2-BAC3. Next base: position 2,368 of record JADLAF010000182.1, on the reverse strand, counting down.
TTTCGTTTTAAGAGGAGGTGTTTATTGCTCAGGTCTCTTTTGTTGGTGATTTTGCTTACGATTCTTTCCAGCAGAGCTTTTTCGCAGGAAGTGTATTATAAACTGAATGCCGAGTATATTCATGTTAATAATGACGGATTCGCAGGTAAAAAGCTGGATAAAAAGGGTAATTTCATGGGATACAGACTCGGGTTTGGTGATATGCTCGTTTTTTCTTTTGGCTATGCATCCGCCTCAATGGGTGATCAGTATCTCGTAAACAGGGAAAATGAAGTTGCACTTTATACCTTTACCCTCGGTATTGAGACTCCTTCGGACAGCCGGAACTTCAATACAGAAATCCGCCCGGTTGGTGAGCTTACGATAGGGTTCTTCAGCGGAGACCGCGACATAGGAGGATCATACGGCAGTCTGAACGGCGGGTTTGAATTTGTGACACCAATTGCACGGTCATTTCAATTTAATGTCAGGGCTATGCTTTCCTTCGGAATGTCCTATGTCACCGGGGGCAATGTTCTTGATGAAGCCGGACTGAACCTGACCAGCGGCCCTATGCTTGCTGCCGGAATTATCGGGTTCTTTTAAGCAAGGGTATAAGAATTAAACTGCCTGCCGCTCAAAGATGGCGGCAGGCAAAATAATTTCCGTTTATTGCCGTCGGCGAAAGATTCTCTCGAAAAAAGTATCAACCATGTATTTTTGATTTTTTCCTTCTCGTTGGAAGGGGCGGCAATGTATTATTTTTCAGCAATGCTTTTTTCTTTGGCTGGGGCGGAATGCTGCCGGTATATATCCTTTCCTGATCCCGTTTTTTATCCTGAACTTGATGCACGGGTCATTCAATTTCCCGGGCTAATAGCTTTATATCCAGCGCTGTTTCGAGCTCAACCAGAGTCTCCACCGTAAAATTATGAGTGCCCGAAAGCCATCTGGTAACAAGGGATGGATTTTCTTTTTTCATTGCAAAAAGAAGATCCTTGTGCTTCCATCCTTTTGCCCGCATAGCATCTTCTATCTTTGCGGCGACTACCATTTTTGCGTCAGTCTGCTTCTGACGGCCGGGAGTTATTTCCTCAAGAAGTGAGGGAAGCAGGTTTTCAGTTTTGTTTTTCATAATACGATATCTCCATCAAAATTTAAGATCACCGGTGAACTCAAGCTTATCATTGCTAAAACTGACCTCTTTTGTGATGATAGCCCGGGTAATCGTTGTTGAAATTTCTCTGAGCAAAAAGTTTTCTGCTTTCAGTTTGGCATCCTGCTGAAGTTTTTGCACAGATTTCTTCCCTCCGCCACCGAGTACTATTATCTTTTCTCCGAAAAGGATACAATAAAGTCTCAGCTTTCTGGCGGGATTATCATACGAAGCACAAACCCCATCGCCCGGGTTGCCTTCGAATTCCTTAAAAAATCCCCTTCTTATTCCGGTTGTGTGAGCGATAGTGTTTAGTCTTGCAAGAATATCCAGAAATTCATCCTTATGTGAAACAGAATTCTCTTCTAAGAAGCTCTCAAACAGAGAGTTTTGCTCGCCTTCAATCATCACAGAATAGCAAGAGGCCTTTATTCCGGATAAAGCTTCAATTTTCTGTAACGTAAATCGCAGGAAAATCTGCAGCAAAGATAAGAAATTTTACTTATAAGTAAAATTTATTTTCCTGTTCACCTGAAATCCGGCTCATTCCTTCAGCGACTGTAATTTGCATTCGGTGTGCTCTCCCTTCAGCCAAGGGGTTAAAAGCCGGTTTTCCTTTCCAACCTTGCTGTCCTTAAAGTCCTGATAGTCCTTGCTGTCCTTTGAGTCCTGATTGTCCCTGCTGTCCTTGTACCCTCCCCGGTGGACGAGCAGAGGTTTTCCCCCAGAACCCCGTCTTTGGTCCATTGTAAATTGTACATTTTACATTGTACATTGTACATTGTACATTGTACATTGTACATTAAGCATTCCCCCTCCGATTTCCCTTGACTGATTCTGCCGAAACCGTTAAGTTTGAATTGTAGATTGTATACAATATACAGAAAAGCGCATGAAATTTGAACCAATAGGTCCTGAACTGAAACCCCTGCGGGACAGGATTGCCTCCCTGGTGCGGGACTCCGTCATTGAAGGTAAGCTCAAACCCGGAGGGAGGGTCACTGAAGATGAAATTGCCGGCTCACTTGGTGTAAGCCGCACCCCTATCCGTGAAGCATTTCTTCAGCTTGAGCAGGAGGGCTTTTTGACTGTTCATCCACGCAAAGGTGCGGTGGTGACAGAGCTTTCCCTTCAGGATGCACAGGAAACTTACCTGATTAAAGGAGCACTCGAAGCCCAGGCAGCACGTTTGGCTATTGAGTTTGTGAGTGAGGAAGACATAGAACATCTTGA
>JADLAF010000181.1 GCA_020848375.1 Ignavibacteriaceae bacterium | reverse complement strand
ATTGAACAGCCGAAACATATTGAAATTCAGATACTTGCTGATAAAAAAGGTAACACGGTTCATCTGTTTGAACGTGAATGTTCTTTGCAAAGAAGACACCAGAAAATAATTGAGGAAGCACCGTCCCCCTCCCTGACACCTGAACTTCGCGCAAAAATGACTGCGGTTGCTGTAAACGCGGCAAAAGCAGCCGGTTATTACGGAGCGGGCACTATTGAGATGCTCCTTGACAAACACGGTAGTTTTTACTTTCTTGAAATGAATACAAGAATTCAAGTTGAACATCCTGTTACGGAGATGATAACGGGCATTGATATTGTCAGAGAGCAAATAAGGATAGAGGAGGGGGAGAAACTACCCTTCAGTCAGCATGATATTACTTTTAAAGGACATTCGATTGAGTGCAGGATATATGCCGAAGACCCGGATAATGATTTTCTCCCGGCAACCGGTAAACTGACAGCGTTAGTTTACCCTGCCGGTCCTGGTATCCGGATTGATGAAGGGGTTACTGAAAACGCTCTAATCTCAACTGCATTTGACCCGATGATCGCAAAACTAACTGTGAGTGCAAGTGACCGACTGTCTTGTATCAGCAGGACTTTAAGGGCATTACGTGAAATGGTTCTGCTGGGCTGCGGCAACAATGTTGAGTTTCTCAAGAAATTGATGATCTTCCCGGATTTTGTTAACGGAACTCATACCATTAACAGTATTGAAGAGTCAATGGAACGGATTCAAAAACCTATTTCCGGAGATTTCATTTCTGATGCGGTTATTGCATCGGTTATTGGGGCTATTGAAGTCTCAGACCAGAATGAAGGATCGGATGATAATGTTTTTTGGGAGCCGGATTCAAAATGGAGGAAGCAGTTATATGAAGATTAGGAACTACACCAATTGGGGAACGGATATTCTGGCTGAGGTCGGTGAACACAAAATCAGGATAAACGGAGGGGAGGTCTCATTTAGTCTCCTTTCGATAGAAAATAACTATGTTTTGGTTAAAATTGATGAAAAACCTTACAAAGTTTATATAAATAAAGATAAAAGTGTATTTGATATTTACACTCAGGGGGTTTATTTTCGCCTACGCCTAAAAAATAAAATTACCGAATATCAGGAGAAGATAGCCGAAGCTGAGAAAAAGGGCGGTCGTGAACATCATGTAATCTCTCCGATGCCCGGTCTTGTGACTAAGATTGTCAGACAGAAGGGGGACCAGGTTCAGGCCGGTGATACCGTTTTATTCCTTGAAGCCATGAAGATGGAAAATGCAATTAAGTGTTTTTATTCAGGTGTTATTGAGGATATTTACGTCGAAGAAAACAAAAACATTGAAAAGGGTATCCCCCTTTTCGCGGTTAAGTAACAATAAACACATAACAATCACTAGAGGAGTCAGTGTGAAGAAAACATCTTTACTTTGTACACTTTTTGTTCTCATGATGTTTGGAAATACCCTCGCGGGAGGTTTTCAGATTAATGAGCACGGAGCCAGAGCTATGGCTATGGGTGGTGCGTTTACCGCTATGGTAAATGACCCATCATCGCTGTATTTCAACGTTGCCGGAATGGCCGGTTTAAGAGGTTGGAATGCCTCAGGTGGCACCACCATTATTGCACCTGCTGCTTCGTTCAGAGGCCCCAGTCCTTCCATTACAGAAACAGAAATGGAAAAGCAGCTTTTCCCCCCTATTCATCTTTATCTCACTTATGAAATTAGCGACGGACTTGTTGCTGGCTTGAGTGTAAATAACCCTTTTGGTTTAGGTACCAAATGGGCGGATAACTGGGTAGGCAGATTTTCAAGCATCGAAGCAGACCTGCAGACTTTTAGCATCCAACCCTCAATCGCCTACAAAGTAGCTGATAATTTTTCAGTTGGTGTCGGACTTCTCTATAACGTTGCAACAGTACAGCTTGACCGCGCTATCGGTTTTGCACCTTTTCAGGGTGAAGGAGTCATACGACTTGAAGGAAGCGAAAGCGGAGCAATTGGTTTTCATTTAGGTGTTGCCTATCAGCCATTTTCAGCTCTTTCACTCGGTCTGTCTTATAAGAGTGAAGTTGAATATTCATTCGAAGGAACCGCAAAAACTGAAGGTGTCCCTTCTGCATTAACCGGAAGAGTTCCTGAAGGCGATATCGAAGCTACCTTTGTTTCACCTCAGCAGTTTGTTTTTGGTCTTGGCTATCAGGTAACAAAAGATCTTCTTGTTACTGCTGATTATCAGTACGTCGGATGGTCCAGCTATGATTCATTAAAAGTAGATTTTAAGAATGCTGCTTATACCGATCTGGCAAGCGCACGGCTCTATGAAGATACCTATATCCTTCGCTTCGGAGCAGAATATGGATATAGCGATAAATTAGATCTTCGCTGTGGCTTCCTTATTGATAACAATCCGGTGCCCGATGAAATGGTTGACCCAAGTCTTCCTGATTCAGACAGACTCGGCTTTAGTTTCGGCTTTGGATATAAACTTTCCAGCAGCTTGTCACTCGATGCTTCCTATTTGTATTTGAGATTTGCTGAGAGAACAGTCACTGACAGTGATGTTAATTATGCTTCAAGCGGTTTTGCCCCGTTTAACGGCACTTATAACTCAACAGGCAATCTTTTTTCAGTAACTTTTAACTACAGCTTCTAAGAAGGAGAAATCAATGAAAAGATTATTGCTTTTATTAGCAGCAGGACTGCTTGTTTTTTCCGGATGCGAGGACAGAAGCGAATTAACTGCTCCTCCGGCAGTGAACACTGGTTCCGCTAACTTCACCAGATACGTTGCCATCGGCAACAGTCTGACTGCGGGATATCAGTCTGGCGCACTTTATGAGAGTGGTCAAAAATATGGCTGGGCTGCATTGCTTGCAAAGCAGACTGGCGCTTCTTTTGCAATGCCTACATATTCCGATCCAGGTTCGGGTGGAAGACTTGAAATCCGCTCACTCAGTCCGTTTACTTTAGTACCGAATGCCGGAACTGGTACTCCGACCAATACCACCTATGCTGCACCTTACAACAACCTCGGAGTTCCGGGTGCATTACTTTATGACGTAATGAATGCAACCAATGCAGGCAATTGTGCATCAGGTCTCGCGGGATCACCAAATCCATTCTTTGACCTTGTGCTCAGGAATTCAGCATTCAATCTCGGCTCACAGTTTAAGCATGCAAAAGCACTCAGCCCGACTTTCCTCACACTTTGGATCGGTAACAATGATGTACTTGGCTATGCTACTTCAGGCGGAACTGCTCCTGCCGCTCCGACTCCTTTTGGAACATTCAACGCATTATATACCCAGTTAGCTGACTCAGTAGCTTCGCTTGGTGCTAATGTTGTTGTTGCAAACATCCCCAGTGTTACCGATATTCCATTCTTTACAACCGTAGGCGGTCAGTTTGTTCTTAACGGAGTTACAAAAGTCTGGGCTGTTACATCATCAGGAGATACTGCTTATGTAAGTCTTCTCCCGACAGCTAATGGCGCGCCTAACTTTATCACCTTAAAAGCAAGTACAACCCCTCCGACCGGATTCTCAAAAGCAACACCGTTCCCAAATAGTGTCGTTCTTGATTCAGGTGAAGTTGTTACTGCTCAGACTGCAATCGCTCAGTTCAACGGTGTTATTCAAAATCTTGCAACCGCAAAGAATTTCGGTTTCGTAGATATGAATACTGCATTTAAATCTTATGTTTATTTCCCCGGCGTTTCAAACGGTCAGGTTGTTGATGGCATCAGATTTACAAACATTTTTGTTACCGGCGGACTTTTTAGTCTTGATGGCGTACATCCTTCAAATCAGGGTGCGGCTATTATCGCTAATGAGTTCATTAAGGTTATCAATTCAAAATTTGGTGCAGCTATACCTCGTATTAACGTTGCTACCGTTCCCGGCGGTCTGAACTTTGGAAAGAAAATAGAATTTAACTCATTTGGTCTGCCGGTCATCCCAGCAGGTGCTCTTGATAATCTCTATTTTTAAATAAGATTTCTCTTTGGGGACAGTAATAAACTGTCCCCATTTTTTTTATTATTTTTGCGCTATGAAATCAAAGCAAATACAATTCCTGTTTCCCCTTTTATTTTTACTTGTATCAGCCCTGTTGGCTGGCTGCAGTGGCATGGATTCAACTACTCGCGATGAGGAAAAAAAGGACACAACCGATTCGGTTTATGTGTTTGATGTTCAGGAAGAAGAAGTAACGAAAGAAGAGAAAGAATCACCTGACCCTGAGGAAAAGAATGATTCACTTATTACCTATGTCAGGAATACCTCAAAAAATGCAAAAACTGTATATGGAGTTCAGGTAGGCGCATTTTCTTCAGAGGCAAATGCGAAGAAACATATTGAAACATCTGAGAAACTTTTGGGCAGAAAGCTCAGAACATTTTTTTCAACGGAGGTTAAATTCTGGGTGGTTCAGTTGATGCCTGTTTCAAAGTCGGATGAGGCCCATAAAATTAAACGAAGCATACGGAAGAAGAAAGAATTCAAAGATGCTTTTGTAGTTAAAGTTATAGAGTAGCCAAAACTCGTCTCAGATAACGGCTGAATATATCTTTGACCCGTTCAGCAGTTTCTTTCACTTCCGCATGATTCAGCTTAACCGGGGATATACCTGCTCCCATATTAGTAATACAAGAAATTCCCATAGTTCTCATTCCGAGGGCAGATGCATAGAGAATCTCATGAACACTCGACATCCCAACAGCATCACCTCCCGATTTTTGTATCATTTTTATTTCGGCAGGGGTTTCATAGTTTGGACCACTCATATACCAATAAACACCCTTTTGAAGATATATCTTCTCCTCAACTGCCAGGGTTACCAACTGATTGTATAATGTGCTGTCAGGGAAATTTCGTAAAGCATTTGATATATCGGAAAGGGGAGTACCAAAGAATTCACTGATTGGTTTTTTAAGTGCCGCCGGATTTATCCCTGTAATGAGCATTAAATCACCGGGAGAAAAAGATGGATTAACACCGCCTGCAGCATTAGTTATTATGATGTTTTTTACGCCGGAAATATGGCTTAGATGCACAGGTAAAAGACACTGCGAAAGTCTGTACCCTTCATAAGGGTGAATTCTTCCGCTGAAAGTCAGCACTAACTTGTCATGTAACTTAACAAGTTGAATTTTTCCTTTATGTCCTGAGACTGTTGAAGTAGGGTAGTCAGGAATGGAACTTGTATCAGTCTCAAAAAGAATTTCATTTCCATCAAGCATCTCGCCGAGTCCGCTCCCAAGGATAATTGCAGAATCGGGGAGGTGGGCTCCGATTAATGATTTGAAGTACGTTACCGTTTCCGGGAAAATATCAGAAATTGATATCATTAATATAAAATTCCTGCCAAGGTAGCCGTCATAAGTGTTGCCAGGGTTCCGCCGATTACTGCTTTTATACCAAGTGAAGCTAAATCACTTTTTCTTTCAGGTGCAAGTGCCCCAATTCCGCCAAGTTGAATTGCAATTGAACTAAAATTGGCAAATCCGCAAAGAGCATAGGTTGCCATAATTATTGCTTTTTCGGTAATCATTACTTTGTTTTGAATAAGCGTCCCAAAATCCATATAGGCAACAAATTCATTGAGAACAAGTTTCGTGCCAACAAGTCCGCCAAAACTAAGAGTATCAGCAGAAGGGACTCCAATTCCATAAGCAAGCCACTGCAATATCCATCCGAGTAAAAACTGAAAATTAAAGTCAGTTTTATAAGCTGCGCGAACAACGGTGTTCATACCTGTGAGATCCCCGACATACATAATTAAAGCGTTAACTAATGCAATAAGCGCAATAAAAGCGATCAGCATTGCACCTACATTAAGTGCCAGTCCAAGGCCATCAGCAGCTCCTGCAGAAGCTGCCTCAAGTACGTTGCCTGCGTTCTTTTCTATTTTAACTTTGACAGTGCCTCTGGTTACAGGGTCTTCGGTTTCAGGATAAATAATTTTTGAAATCAGAAGTGCTGCCGGAGCAGCCATTACACTTGCACCGAGCAGGTGAGTAGCAAACTCTATTTGCGCCTGCTGAATGGGAATCCCTTTTGCAGCCGCCAGTGATGAGGCAAGTATCTGTATATATGCTGCCATCACACCACCGGCAATTGTAGCCATCCCCCCAACCATTACTGTTAACAGCTCACTTCGGGTCAGGTCTTTTAAGAAAGGCCTGATCATGAGAGGGGCTTCAGTTTGTCCGACAAAGATGTTAGCCGTGCAGCTTAAAGACTCAGCTCCGGAAGTACCCATAACACGTGCCATAACCCATGCCATGCCCTGAACAATTTTTTGCATAACACCAAGATAATAAAGCACTGACATAAGGGATGCAAAAAAGATGATTGTCGGCAGTACCTGAAATGCAAAAAAGAACCCCATGCTGCCATCAAATCCTGGTGAAATACCAAGATTACCAAAAATAAATTTCGCTCCTTCAGAAGAAAAATTCATTATTGCAACAAACCCGGAACTGATTGCTTTGAATATATCCTGAGGCCATCCGAATATGAAGAAAAACTGTCGAAGCTGCTCACCTTTTATGACGAGAATTGCAAATATAATCTGTAGAATAATTCCGCCGGTAATCAGACGAAAGTTCAGTTTTTTTCTATTGTTCGAAAGAAGATATGCGATTCCAAGAATAAGCGCTATCCCGATGACACCGCGAAATAAATTTTCAATAAACATTTGCTATTCTCCGGGGATATAATGACATTTTCTGCACCGTGCCTCGTAAAAATCAGAAGCACCAACCAAAACTTTCTCTTTGCTTACCGTTGTTCGCTGGGTTCGGTCTGCAGGATTTCCGCACACCATACAGATGGCAAGTGTTTTGGTTATATACTCAGCTTCGCAGAGAAATTGAGGAAGCGGTTCAAATGGTTTGCCTGTGTAATCCTGATCTAATCCGGCAACAATTACCCGTTTACCCGCAGCGGCAAGCTCCTTGCAGATTCTGAGGATATCTGCATCAAAAAACTGGACTTCATCAATACCTATGACGTGAGCATCCCTGGCAAGCTCATTTATGGCTTTGCTGTTTTCAAGCACAACGGAAGGGAGACTTTGAGTATTATGTGAAACGATATTGTTTTCTGAAAATCTGTTATCAATGGCTGGTTTAATAATGAGTACTTTTTGTTTAGCAATCTGAGCGCGTCTGAGACGGCGGATAAGTTCTTCGGTTTTTCCGCTAAACATACACCCGGTAATAACTTCAATCCAGCCGGTATCTTTTGGTAAAAGATGGGGGATAGACGATTCCATCATAGCCCCTCCCTTTTGATATGATCTGCGTTAAATGCCATCGGAAGCAGTTCTGAAATTTTTATAATTTTAATTGCATCTTCCTTATCAATCATTACCACATCAATATCACCGCAAAGGTCAGCTATTACCTGACGGCATGCACCACATGGGGGGAGGAAATCGGGACTGTCAGAGGCAACGGCAATTGCTTTAAATGCTTTTTCACCTTCGGAAACCGCTTTGAACAATGCGGTTCTTTCGGCACAATTAGTTAGTGAATAACTGCTGTTTTCAATATTGCAGCCAGTGTATATTTTATCATCATTTGTAAGAAGAGCAGAACCAACGTGAAAGCCCGAGTGTGGTGCATGTGCCATTTTCCTGCTTTCGCGCGCCATGAGGGCTAGTTGTTTAGCTTTTTCTTTTGTAATGGTTACCATTTTGATTTTCTGAAAAAAGAATAAATAAAATTAACTTCAATGAAAAATTCATAAATAAAAGGAAGCACGAATTTATCAATAATACGGAATTTATACCCGCATTTTTTTCCGAAAAGCGATGTTACAACAACATCAAAAAGTGTCTTAATGAGTGTCAGCCAGGCAAACCAGACTGAGACAGGCCAGAAAATAATTGCCCATTGCGCGAAAATATTCATCGCATGCCAGTAACTGAGCAGGAACTGATGGAGAAAAAGGTAGTGATGGGATGATCCGGTGTGGCGTGCCTTTTGTTTCAAATAGTCGGTTATTCTGCTTTTTTGGAAATAGAGAACGAAGGAATCTTTTTCCAAAAAATAATGGATATTCATCTTAGCTTTAAAGGCCTCTCTTATAAGGAGGTCATCATCCCCGCTGGCAGAATCATTGGTTGCATGATATCCACCGATTGAGTAAAAGGAGTCTTTTCGGAAACCAAAATTAGCGGCCCGGGCTGAATATGGAATTTTTAAATATGCCGCCACAAGCAGAAGAAGTGTGCCCCTAAAATTCTCGTATGAACCGATTTTTGAGACATAATTACTTGTAATTTCAGAATAGGCCATCCCGAAAATCACATCATATCCAAGGTTAAAGTTTTTTAAAAGTGCTTCCAGCCATCCTTTCCCCGGTCTGCAATCTGCATCAGTAATTGCAATAAAAGAGAATCGGCTTTCTTCAATACCTTTATTCAAAGCAATTCTCTTCCCCAAACTGTAGGGCTGAGTTACAATCTTAAGCCAGGGAAACTGCAATGTTGATTTTTCAAGCAGCATTCGGGTTGAATCTTCTGAAGCATCGTTGACTACAATAAGCTCAAACGGAACAGAAATGGGTATCTGATTCTTGATTGACTCAAAAAGGTGAGGCAGGTTTGTGGCTTCGTTTCTCGCCGCAATTACAATACTTATACCTGTGCAAATACCCGATTCTGACGGCTGATCCATGCTGGCTTTCCTGAAAAGCTGCGTAATTAGAAAAATCAGACCGGAATTGAACAGTATAGTTCCGGCGAAAACATAAAATACGAACCAGTCAAGAAATGAGATCATCTGGATGTTACAAAGAGTCAGAGAGATCGAGGGGGCATATCGCCTTAAAACAGAAGAAAACCAAGATCACACAGCAGAATTTGTCCAAAAAAAACATTTGTTTATTACTAAAGATATCGAAATATTGTCAGTTAAATTTCAGGAAAAAAGAAAACTCAACCCTCGGAATTCCTGAAAATCACTGCTTTGTTGAATCCGAAATTTAAATCATCATCAACTTAACTTAGGAAAACTCATGAATAAAAAGCGACTTTTAATGTTCGCGTATTTAGTCCTGTTTTCTACTTCTCTCCTGGCTCAGCAAAATACGCCCGTAAAAGGAGAAGAAATGGATAAAAAGTGGTCAAAAATCACGATATCTGATTTACATCAGATAAATCCGGGTGCCGGAAACTACATTTATATACCGACTCTTTATGGTCCCCGTTACTATGACTTCGGCAAGTCTGCCGGAACAGTTTCGGCAAACTACCGGCCATACGGAACTACTAACACAACACAGTCCGAAGTTAGTGTTGATGTGCATCCGACCAATGAAAACTTAGTTTTTGTTTCCCCGAACACAACTAACTGGCCTGTTTCTACACTCTATGGCACAGGAGGATATCTTACAACCAATAGTGGTACAAACTGGACTGGATTTGATCAGCCACCCTATGGCGCTACTTCAGGTGATCCGGCTGTTAGCATTGGTACAAATGGATATATTTATACAGGGTATATTGATGCCGGTACTAATGACGGAGGTCAGGGTGTAGCGGTAACTACAAATAACGGAGCGACTTGGGGCAGATATGTTGTTGGCCCAAAACCTCCTGGTGCTTCAGACCTATTAGACAAGAATCACCTGGTAGTGGATAAAAAGGCAGGCAGTCTATACGAAAATCGTGTTTATGCCGCCTGGTCTGCATTTGTTGCTACAAGCCCTAACAACGAAGATATTGAGTTTCGTTACTCTACTAATAACGGACAAAACTGGAGTAATTCAGTAAATATAAGTGCTGCAATTAACGCCGGCTCTCACGATCAGGGCATCAATCTTGCTACTGGTCCAAACGGAGAGGTTTATGCTATTTGGGCAGTTTACGACCAATGGGCAGCAGGTTCTTACGGTGAAGATGCGATTGGATTTAACAAATCAACCGATGGAGGTGCAACATGGGCTGCCCCACGTCGAATATACTCAGGCGCAAACTTCGGTATCCGTGGAAACCTGACAAGTAAAGGTAGCATCCGCGTATCATCTTTCCCGGTAATGGGGGTTGACCGGTCAGGCGGTGCACGCAATGGTTACCTCTATGCAGTTTGGCCTCAGAAAACTGTTGCACCTGCCGGAAGTGATCCTGATATCGTACTGACACGTTCTTCTGATAATGGTGAAACCTGGTCACCGCTTGTAAGGGTAAACAATGACCCCCTCAATAACGGAAAAGATCAGTACTACCCTTGGATGACTGTAGATCAGGCAACCGGTAATTTATTTGTTATCTTTTATGACAGCCGAGACGTACCAAATGACAGCGCAAATGTTTACATTGCGCGCAGCACCGATGGCGGTACAACTTTCGAGAATATTAAAGTATCTGACAGAGCGTTCAAACCGAAAACAATTTCTGGTCTCGCAAGCGGTTACCAGGGTGACTATATCGGCATTGCAGCTTATCGGAATACTGTTTACCCTACCTGGGCAGAAGACAGATCCGGCAACTACCAGATTTGGATGTCAACCGTTACATTCGGTCCGTCAGCTACCCACACACCTCTCACTAATACCGAAAACTTAACTGGTCCTTATGTAGTAAATGTCGGAATTACTTCCTCCATTGCTCTTGATACTAACAAACTTTGGGTTTATTGGGGCAGAGGAGCAAGCGGTGAGATTAGTGACTCTGTTAAACTAACACTGACCGGTTCTGATATGTATTCAGCAAACATCCCGGGTAATGGTCAGCCGGCAGTTTACAATTATTATATAGCAACCGCTGATGTGCAGGGAGGGGCAACACTGCTGCCAGCAGGTGCTCCGGCAAGTAAATACTCCTTTACCGCGAATATTGACTCAATTCCACCTGTGATTGTCCACACATCGCTTCCGAACCAATACAGGGAAACCTGGCCAAAAGAAGTTGTGGCAGTGATTACTGACAACATTGGGGTGGATTCCGTTAAAGTACTACACAAAAAGGGCTTTAACGGTTCTATGTCAGCTTTTAACCTTGTTGCAGGTGCTAATAACAGTTACAATGGATTATTTAATACAGACTCATCTCAATATGCTGTTGGTGACACCCTGTACTACAGAATTCAGGCAAAAGATGCATCTTCAATGGGCAACTTTGGATATGCCCCTTCAGCAAATACATGGTTTTCCTTCGTATTTGTTGCCGACCTTACTGCACCAGTGGTAACCCACATGCCTCTTCGCGACCAGCCGAAACTTCGCTGGCCGGCAAGAGTAGATGCTGGAATCTATGATACACTGGGTATCAGTTCAGCATCTGTTGAGTATTTCCGAAATCTCCCAGGAAACACTGGAAACTTCACCCTGAATCCACAGGGAAATGGTTTTTCAGGCGTCTTTAATATCGATACCTCCGTTGTTCAGGTTGGTGATACCATCTGGTACAGAATTAAGGCGGTTGATAACTCAACAAGTCAAAATACTGTTTACCATCCATCGTCAGGATATTTCAAATTTACTGTGATTAACACACTTGGTGTTATCCTAGTTGTAAATGATGACAACACGACAGCAGCACGTACTTCAGCAGTAAAGGGTGGACCGGGCGACCTGGAAACTCCGCTTGGTGCTTCATCTTCATTCATTGCTCAGACACTGGTAAATGCTGGTTATGTCGTTGATACAGTTGAGTGGACTGGCCTTAATGTCGCAACATTGAACAATTATGACATCATCTGCCTGACGGCAGGTACCAGAACTGCAGCTATGTTCGATGATCTTGCTAAAAGAACTGAAATAGTTAACTATACCCTCGCCGGCGGTAAAGTTGTGGTCGAAGGCGGAGAAGTAGGATACGTTTATCGTATCTCCGGTACAACAACCGATAAAGACCCTAATTTCAGAAGAAACGTTCTCAATGATAGCGCATGGGTGAGTGATGTTACAACATCAACCCTGTTTAAGAAAGATCCTCTGCATCCGGTATTTAATTTCCCGAATCCTATTTTGGATACTCTCTCATTCACAAACCCAACTTCTTCTTCATGGGGAACAAGGGATGCAATGAGAATTATTCCGAATAAACCCGGCGTATTTAAGCTCGGTACCTGGAGTGCAATGCCGGATTCCGCAAGTATTATTGCTTATTCACCAAATAACAATCCGTTCAATATTAAGAACGTATTTATGGCTTTCGCCATCAGCAGGATGAATAATCTTCAGCAGAGAGCTGCGCTTGTTGAAAACGTATTTAACTTTGTCTCTTCCGGAATTATTCCTGTTGAAATGACCTCGTTTACCGCAAGTTCAGTAAATGATCTTGTTACTCTTAACTGGGCTACAGCAACAGAGAAGAATAACAGAGGTTTTGAGGTAGAGCGTAAATCTTCAAAGGGCAGTTTCGAGAATATCGGATTTGTAGAAGGTAATGGAACCTCGCTTATGCAGAATTCCTACATCTTCACAGACAGAGGCCTCGACGAAGGTACATATTCTTATCGATTGAAACAGATTGATTTTGACGGAACTTTTGCTTTCAGCAGCGTAGTTGAAGTTGAGATTATCAATCCGGTTGAATTTGCACTTCAGCAGAACTACCCGAATCCGTTTAATCCATCCACGGTAATTAAGTTCAGTCTGCCTATTGAAAGCAGAGTAGAACTTTCTGTCTTCAATTCACTTGGTGAAAAGGTCAGAGTACTGGTTAGTGAAGTGAGAAAATCCGGAAACCACGAAGTTGAGTTTAATGCTTTGGGTCTCTCTTCAGGTGTTTATTTCTATAAACTTGAAGCCGGTGAATTCATTTCTACAAAGAAACTTATCATTCTTAAGTAAATCACCTTAAAAAGGGAGCTTCGGCTCCCTTTTTTATTTTAAATTTTCCTGATTTCTTTAAAGATGTATTGAAGAATAGCCCCATTAAGGTTAATTTTCCTGTTTATTTAATTTTAATCTTTACCTTGAAATGCAGTCAAAAAATAAGGTCAAATTCATATTTGTAACAGGTGGTGTGGTTTCATCACTCGGGAAGGGGATCACCGCCTCATCCTTAGGACTCCTCCTTAAACAGAGAGGATTCAGGGTAACCATCCAGAAATTCGATCCCTATATAAACATCGATCCGGGAACCATGAGTCCCTTCCAGCATGGTGAGGTCTATGTTACTGATGACGGTGCTGAAACAGACCTTGATTTGGGTCATTATGAGCGATTTTTAAATGACAATATGACCCGACTGAATAATGTAACAACAGGTCAGATTTATTATAATGTTATCCAGAAGGAGAGGAGGGGTGAATACCTGGGTGCCACGGTTCAAGTTATCCCCCATATTACCGATGAAATTAAAGAGAGAATGAACCGTCTGGCCGCGATGGGGCAGTATGATATTGTTATCACTGAAATCGGGGGTACTGTGGGTGATATCGAAAGTTTGCCCTTTTTGGAGGCAATGAGACAGTTTATGCTTCAGGTTGGCAGAAAGAATGCCATTGCCATTCATGTTACACTGGTCCCTTTTATCGCATCAGCCGGTGAATTAAAGACCAAGCCAACGCAGCATTCAGTTAAAAACCTGCTTGAACTGGGTATTCAACCGGATATTCTGGTTTGCCGTTCTGAGAAAAAACTTCCCGCGGAAATTCGTGCAAAGATCGGACTTTTTTGTAACATTGAGGAGCAGGCAGTAATTTCGGCCTATGATTGTGGTTCAATTTATGAAGTGCCATTGGTGCTGCATAAAGAGAAACTTGATCAGATGATAATTAAACGGCTGAATCTTCAGGATAAGAAATCGAAACTTGAAGAATGGGAAAAATTTGTTGAAAAGATACGTAACCCAAAAAAATCTGTCAAGATTGCTATCTGTGGTAAATATACAAATCTGGCAGACTCCTACAAATCCATTGTTGAATCAT
>JADLAF010000180.1 GCA_020848375.1 Ignavibacteriaceae bacterium | reverse complement strand
AGTCTGTCATCAGTTTCACGAGGTCTTTTTTTAATGCCTGGAAGTCAATCTTATTAAATTCTTCGATATAGTTAAAATCCTTATCCATCGGGTTGGATAATGAAGAGTTTTGACGTAGGATATTAAGCCGGAGACGGTTAGGCCACCAGTCCTGATTTTTGGTACCAGCGGCACCCATACCGGCATGATGCACCGGACACTTAGCGCCGCTTTCGGAATTGCTGCTCATAATTGTTCCTTTTTTAGATTAATGTAACACTCAAATATAAAGTTTAACCGTGAAATATGCGGGGGGAAACGGGAAGGATTGACTCAGCTCGTGCGTTGTCCTTTCAGATTACCCCCAAATTTGATTACCGTAGAGACAAGGTCGTGACCTGTCCTATCGAAGCAAGAGGAAATTGCGGGACGAAGAAAACCATGTAATGCCAATAGGACTATTTTGTCATTATATATAAAAGGGACAATCCATGACTGACCTTTAGTGCAATTCGTGGCAAAAATAGTGATAATTCGCGTTTCATCTCTGAACCCTGTGCGGTAAAACTCTGGTTCTTAATACTGAGAATCCCCCATCACCGACTATCCCCGGTTTTCACTGAAAATCAGCGTTTTTCTGTCCGGCACAGTAATTGTGCATATATGAGCATGAATACATATAACGAACAAAAGATTGCTGAGCTCTTTCTGGCACTGGGGCAGCCCAACCGGATAAGAATACTCAACCTCCTCCGTCAGGAGCCGGTCCTCTGCGCCTGTGAAATGCAGAATATGCTTAAAATAGAGCAGTCTAACCTTTCCCGCCACCTGAGCACCCTGGCTGATGCCGGTATCCTCACCCGCTGGAAGGATGGCGTCAGAACCAATTATAAAATTGCCGACCCGCTTATTCTGGAGCTGCTCGGCAAAGCAGAGCAAACACTTCATCAGGATGATCTGCAGAAGACAGGTTAAATTAGTCAGACATCCTGACTTATGCCGTAACAATTTTTTCACTATAGCTGGCTTTTCTGATGAACTGGAAAGAACAATATAAATCGTTTCTCTGGATAACAGGATTTTTCCTGTTTGCCTACTTTATGCCTATTGAGGGGGAGACTTTCAAAAAAGCCGTAATAGATGCTTTTGTGCTTGCCAAGTGGTACGCTCAGGAGCATGTTCTCCTCTGCCTGATTCCCGCCTTTTTTATTGCCGGAGTGATTGCGGTGTTTATCAGTCAGAATGCCGTGGTGAAATACTTCGGCGGAAAAGCAAAGAGGTGGGTGGCATATTCAGTAGCAGCGGTATCCGGAACGGTGCTTGCTGTCTGTTCGTGCACTATTCTTCCGCTTTTTTCAAGCATTCATAAGCGTGGCGCGGGGCTGGGTCCGGCCATTGCTTTTTTGTATTCCGGTCCGGCCATTAATATTCTTGCAATTATCCTGACCGCGCGCATTCTCGGTTTTGAGCTTGGTGTGGCGCGGGTAATCGGTGCGGTAACTTTCAGCGTTGTGATCGGAGTTATCATGGCATATATATACCGCGATGAAGAGAAGGAGAAAACAGCCGCGCAATTAGTAATGCCTGAAATCGAAGACGAACGCCCTTTCTGGCAGACTGCGCTTCACTTTTTTATCCTTGTTGCCATTCTTGTGTTTGTCAACTGGGGGAAACCGGCCGGTGAAACCACCGGCTTCTGGTATTTTATGTTTGCCAACAAATGGTTCATTACCACAGCGTTCGGGCTTGCCTACGCAGCTTCAATGATATATATCATTAAGGTAAACAAATGGTATATACTGGCAGGCACTCTGTTTGTAGCACTGGCCGGATTCTTTTTTTATGAAACTCCCACAATTGCTTTTATTGCCGCGGTTATTGCCACTACGCTTTCCCTCACCTTCAGCAAGGATGAGCCGAATCAGTGGCTTGGCGAAACCTGGGGCTTTGCACGGCAGATTATGCCGCTGCTTGGGGCAGGCGTTTTGGTGGCCGGTTTCCTGCTGGGCAGCGCGGAAGGAAACGGCGGAATAATTCCTAAGGAGTGGATCAGTACACTGCTCGGCGGAAACTCCCTCTGGTCTAACTTCTTTGCTTCGTTTGCAGGAGCATTTATGTATTTCGCGACACTGACTGAAATTCCCATCATTCAGGGGCTGATGAACAGCGGTATGGGTAAAGGTCCCGCGCTTGCGCTTCTGCTTGCCGGTCCGGCTCTTTCTCTGCCAAATATGCTGGTGATACGAAGCGTTATCGGTACACAAAAAACCGTTGTTTATGTTTCACTGGTCATTGTTATGGCAACCATAAGCGGCATGTTATACGGAACACTATTTTAACAGTATATATACTTATTACACGTATTTAAAAGGAAAAAGTCATGTTAGATATAAAAGTTTTAGGTCCCGGCTGTGCAAACTGTGTAAGACTTGAAAGTCTGGTAAAAGAGGTTGTCACAGAAAACAACCTTGAAGCACAAATAGAAAAGGTAACAGACAGAGAAAAATTTACCGATTACGGTATTATGATGACACCCGGTCTGGTTGTTAACGGAAAAGTTCTGGCAAGCGGAAAAATACCCACCAAAACCACACTCGCCCACTGGTTAACGGAAAAAGTGTTAAGGTAAGATCTGAACTATAAGGAAGATTGGATTTCCATTGCAATTTCGCCATATCAGTATTTTGTTTCTCCTCATTCAGTTAATTCTGCCGGCTCAGAGTTACAACAGCATTAAGGAGAAAGCTGAAGACTATTTCCTCTCATTAGCATCGAATGAAAAGACCGCCGATACTAAACTCGACGAGCTTGACAAACTTCTCAAAACTCTATCAACCGTACAGGATGAAAGTCAAAAAGTTGATTCGCTTATCAGAGAACTGAATGAACACCAACGGGTTTCCCGAATAATTTCGACTGATTCTTCACTGGTCTTATTTAATCTCTGGTATATGAAATTCTCGGCAATGTTTTATCATACCGGTTATGAAGAGTTCTTTAATCACTCTGGTACCAAAATTATCCTATTCAGCGCGTCAGTCTCCTGCCCCTGCACCATGGAAATGGCTCGCAATCAAAGCATTGATATCATTGCTTTTGGAAAGAAACACAACATTTATTACTGGATCATAGATAGTTTCGACAACTGCGATCTTCAGATATTTTATGATGCTCTTTTTACACCGACCGTTCTGATATTTGACAAAGAAAACCGCCTTGTGCACAAGATTGTTTATGACGAGAATATGAAAACACTCCTTGAAGAGTATATCAAATCACATTTATAATTCAAAAGGTTATTGCAATGATTTCAATTAAAATTTTAGGCACAGGGTGCAAAAAGTGCCAGACACTTGAAGCCAACGTCCGCGCACTAGTAGAAAAACATCAGATAGACGCTGTTGTTGAAAAAGTAACCGATATTAATGAAATGGTTAATTACGGAATTATGATGACACCAGGCCTTGTCGTCAACGAAAAAGTTGTCAGTTATGGTGTTGTTCCGAAAGAAAGCCAGTTATTAACCTGGCTTAAAGGATAACCCATGAAAAAGCTGTTATTTCTGTTTTTTATCT
>JADLAF010000179.1 GCA_020848375.1 Ignavibacteriaceae bacterium | reverse complement strand
GCACCCATTTTGTGGGAAAACCCATTGATAAACAAAAACTGTTAGACTTGTTAAACGAAACCGCAGTGTAAAACCTGTGATTTATTAAAGAGTAGATACACGCCGCGGCGTGTATCTACAAACCCGGGGTAAAACCGCATCTTCAAGTTTATTATTCTCAAATTTATGGCTTTGCATCTGCTTCCCGTACATACACGCCGCGGCGTGTATCCACAAACCCGGAGTAAAACCGCATCCTCAAGTTTATTATTTTCTAATTCACGGCTTTGCATTTGCTTCCCGTACATACACGCCACGGCGTGTATCCACAAACCCGGAGTAAAACCGCATCTTCAAGTTTATTATTTTCTAATTCACGGCTTTGCATTTGCTTCCCGTACATACACGCCAGGGCGTGTATCTACAAACCCGGATTAAAACCGCATCTTCAAATTTAGCATTCTCTAATTCACGGCATTCCATTTGCTTCGCGTACATACACGCCACGGTGTGTATCTACAAATCAAGATTTTCAATAGAGCCCTTCTCAAATTCCCACTTCAAAGGATTTTCAATTATATACTTACGTATATGGTACAATTCTTTTTCGTTTCTTATTATTCTGTCATAAAATCCCTGATGCCACTCAAATGTTTGTAACCCGTTCTTTTTTGCCCAGCGTTTTACTGCCCCTTTAAATTGATTTAAAATAACAGACAGTGAGTTTGAAACTGGTTTTGAAAATTCTGCTTTTACTGATTTTTGCTCTGCTTTTTCAGGAGTCTCTGGCGGTGAAAGGATAATAATTCCATGTATATGATTTGGCATAATGATAAACTCATCCATCGAAACAGTGGGTCTTAGTACTGCCGTTTTTTCCCATTCTTCCTGAACAGTTTTACCCAGGTTATTCAAGTGCATTTTGCCGTCTTTAATATACCCAAAGTGGTGGAAATGATTTTTGGTCACAATGGTGACATAATACCACCAAGGATTTGAATAATCCCACTCTTGCAGTCTTATGGATTCGGAGCGGTATAAATCCATATATTTTGACATTTTTTCACCCCTTTGATACTTAGAATATCAGCATCCAGAGTACGTAGTCTAATATCAGGATCAGGGCGGCTGAAAGTACAAATGAACGGATAGTGGAAAGTCCCACTCCCTCGGCTCCGCCGTCTGTTCTCAGCCCTATATGGCATCCAATCAGTGAAGTCACCCCGCCAAAGAACACAGTCTTAATTAACCCCGACATAAAATCATACATGCTGAAATATCGCTTCACTGAGGTGAAGAATACTGCAGGAGAAACACCCAAAAAGTAGTCCGCCACAAAATAGGCACCAACCACCGCTATCACATTCGCGAAAATTGCTATCAGCGGCATCATAATGACCGATGCAACAAACCGGGGCATAGCAAGGTAACGCACGGGACTGATAGCCATGGTCTCAAGAGCATCAATCTGCTCAGTTACCTTCATGGTGCCAAGCTCAGCAGCTATTGATGCACCGACACGCCCTGCAATAATAATACCCGTTAGTACCGGAGCAAGTTCTGTGATGATTGCCCGGCTGGTCGCTCCGCCAAGAAAAGAGATAGGTGCAATACCCTTAAGCTGATAGGCCGCCTGCCAGGCAGCAACCGCGCCTGTGAAAACCGCAATTATCAGAACCAATGGCAGGGAGTTCACCCCGATATGCTCCATCTGGAAAATAACAAGTTTCCTGCTCCGGTGGATGTGGATGAAACTCTTAAAGATGCCGAACAATAATTGAAATACCTGACCAATCTCAGAAAAGAGATTAATCGTTATTGAGCCGGTCCTGGTAAAAAAACGGGTTAACAACTTTTTCCTTGTTTAAGAATTTACAGTCCAAAAGTAGCACATTTACACTAAATAGTAATTACCTGACAGCCCCGAAAAACAAAAGTTTTCCGGGGCTGCTGTTGCAAATTGAGGTTTTGAGTTGGCTCTCCCCCGCCCTCAGGTTTATCTCAGATACACCAGTTTCTGAACACCTTTGTAGCTGCCGGCGGTCAGTTCACAGAAGTAAACACCTGAGCTCAAACCATACTGCGCCGGATTAAACCTGACCGTATATACGCCGGCTTCAGTTTCCCCCTGAGAAAGTTCTGCTGCAAGTTCACCGGTGGCTGAATAGATTTTGAGTGTGACTAATGCTTTTTCGCCAACCTCAAATCTGATCTGTGTTTCCGGATTAAACGGATTCGGATAGTTTGCATAAAGCTGAAAACCGCCGGTTTGCGGGATGTATTCTGCCTCAATTTCTTTAAGAAGTGTTACCGTTCCGTCAAAATCAATCTGACGCAGCAGCAGCGTATATACACCCGGCTGAGCAAGTGAAACCGAAGCATGATAATTTCTCTGCTCTGTGACGGTTCCTGCCCCCTCAAAAAATGAAATCAATTCAGTACCATCCTGATTTTTAACCTCAATTTCAAAACCCCGGTTATTCGTCTCGGTTGCAGTTGCCCAGTTAAGGTTCAGCCCCGATGCAGTCTTTGAGTATCCGAATGAAACAAGTTCAACCGGAATGGTTGACGGATCATAAAACGGCATGAAGAACACGGTACCATGAAGCGGATTGTCAGCTTTATGATAGATATTGCTGTCAATGCCCGCTGAGTCATAAACCCCCCAATCATTGTTCTGCGCCATGATATCATTCGTGCAGTTATTAAAAAGGTCAAAGGTGCCGGTCGGCTGAATGTTACTATATATGTAATTTCTTCCATCATCGGTAGTGTCAGCGTTAGTCAGATTACCGAGGTTTGGTGAAGGACCCGCTTGTACTGTGGTTCCGTTTTGTATGGTAATGCCCCACCAGTTACCGTAAATTGTATTCCTGGTGATAACCGGCGTATTAAGTGTGGTTCCGTTCACATTGATGCCGCTGCCAGATACATTTACATCCGGATTGATTTTATTATTATATATCGTGTTATTTCTCACAACTGCGTTAATTGCTCCGCTGCTGGTTGCATAAAGAGTGATACCAAAGCTGTTATTGAAGATCGTATTATTTTCTATCACGGCGTTTGAAAATGCACCTGCTCCGCTCACCCAAAGACTGATACCTCCGGTGCGTATGCTCCAGTTGCCTGAAATTGTATTGCCGATAATCACCGGAGAATTATTACCCTGCAGGCCAATGCTTACCTGATTCTTAGCTGAAGTATTCTGCGTGTTATTGTCTTTGATGATATTATTGAGTATCTGCGGACTTGAGGTAAGTGTCATAATAATACCATACTCAAAACTCCGCTCAATCCGGTTGCCTGAAACCACTGAGTTCGACCCGGTGAAACGCACACCAACTCTGTTTTTATATAAGGTTGAGCTATTAAGATTTGGCGAGGCATTAATAGCACGGAATCCGTTTGTTGCAAACATGATATTTGCATAATGCACTTCGCAGGCAGTATCCACTGCTGTATCATTAAAAAGCAGACCCACCCACGCACCGAGAGAATCCTCCGTCTGTGAGCGGAGATATACAGAGTCACTGACCGTACCCAGAACTTTAAGAATGCCATTAACTTCAAATCCGGCTGTGGTTGCCGTAAAGGTAATACGGCTACCAGGAGCAATGGTCACTCTGTCACTTGCGGAAATAATAATATTTGCTGTGACCGTATAATCAGGAAACGTTCCGGTAACTACTGAAGGAGCATATTGTTTTAAGCTGTCCATATTCCAGTTAACACCGGTATTCGGTGTCGTATATTGCGCGGAAAGCTTAAATACCGCGATAAGTAAAATGATTAATAATTTTTTTGTCATGATTATTTCCTGTAGTGAATAAAATTTTTTCCTGAGTTTAATTCTGAAAAATACTAAGAAAACAGATAGCCCCCATACCTTCCTGCTTGAAAAAAAACCAGGTACTCAGAAGAATCCCTGGCAAAGCCGCGAAGACGAAAAAAATTCGAGCCCATTCGCGCAATTCTTGGCAAAATAAACCCATTCTGAAGGGTCTTATTTTGACATTTTTGACAAATTATGGGAAAAATGAGAAAATTCTTCGCTTATTTTTACAGATCTAACCGAATACCCAAAACCCACGCAAAAACGCCAGGCCGCTAAGAATCCGCGTAATCCGTTTAATCCGCGATCCTTAATCCGTTTAATCCGTTTAATCCGTGATCCTTAATCAGCGATCAATACTGGCAGCATAAGCATAGAGCGATGCCGGAAGAAAGTTGAGTTCGATGCCGTTCTGAACAAGCTGAGTCTGCTTATCAATTGTGGTGATGGTTGCCGCAGAAAGCTTGTTCTGATTGCAGAATGAAAGGAGACTTTTTAACTCATGCGGTTTTTCAACATAACGGTTGCTCCATTTAATCTCAAGCGCCCATTCCGGCTTCAGTTTTCCAGTATGAAGCTGAACCATATCAACCTCACCCTCTTTTCTTCCGGTTTTCCATTTTGCATAATGCAGACGGGTGTGCCCCCGGTGCATCCACTGGGCGTAAATAGCTGTTTCAACCATACTCCCCGCCTCATCATCTGATGCTGCGACAGGGGAAAAAAGAGCAGTGCGAAGCGATGAATTGGTTAAGTATATTTTAAACCCGGTGATTCGCTTAAAATAACGGGCATTCTCATCAACCTTTGTTACAACATTTATTAAAAACGCAGCTTCAAGATATTCTATATATCTTTTTATCACCTCGGTTTTCAGACCGCTGTCCTTTGCAATAGTCTGCGGTGAAAATTCCTTTCCGGTATTGTAAGCCAGATAGGTAAAGAACCTGTTTAACTCCTGAACATCTCTGATGCCATATATACCGGGCAGGTCTCGTAAGAGCACCTTATCAATAATATCGTTCTTAATATATTCAGGCAGGTCATTCCGTACGGTTGAATCAAAAATGATTTCAGGATATCCGCCGTAGTTTATATATCTGAAGAACTGTTCATTGAGCGCCTTTATATCAAAGCTCTTGTAAAACGGAAGTTTTTTTCCGCTGAAGAATATTTCTGCCGGCTGAACAAGATGCTCCATATCCTTTAGATAGAGAAATTCCCGGAACGTAAGAGGGGGCAGAATGAAATCATGAAAACGCCCTGCTCCGCTTTCCGTACTTCTTAAACGCAATGCGGCCGCTGCCGACCCTGAAACAACAAATTTTGTTTTTGGGTAACTGTCCGTCAGCACTTTAAGATGCCGTTCCCAATCCTTCAGATATTGAATCTCATCAAAGAAAACATAATTGCCTTCCATCTGCTCTCTTCCGGAGGCCTTCACCGCCAGCTTCAGCAGTTCCTCCAGACCCATATTAATGTAAAGCGGATTATCAATCCCAACAAAAAAAATGGAATTTGGGGCAGCTTTTTTCCTGAGCAGTTCCTGGATGGCATGATACAGCATCACGGTTTTGCCAACACGGCGCGGTCCCATAAGAAGAATAGTTCTCCTCAGCGAAATATCCTTAATCTGCGGAAAGATCAGATCAAAATAGAGCCGTCTTTTCATTTTGTTCAGGGAGTCATCAATGGATCTTGATTTCCACCAGGGGTTTTCAGATACCAGCCGCTCTATGATCTTTTCTGTCGGAATAGTATAAGAATTTGCAGTCATTTGGGCTTATTCTGTCATTTTTGTTAAAATAAGACCCCAATATAGGGTCTTATTTTGACATTTTTAGCAGATTAAGGGGGAAATCCAAAAAAAATCTTCTTATTTGTACATATCATAAGGAGTCATAACACCCCGGACCACCGTGCAAAGACGCCAATCCGCAAAGAAATTCGTGGTCATTTGTGTGATTCGTGGCAAAATAAGAGGGTTCTTAAGTTCATTTTCCCCTTATTCTTACATTTTTGTCAAAATAAGCCCCCGCACAAGGGTCTTATTTTGACATTTTTGACAGATTAAGGGGAAAACGAGAAAAAATATCGCTTATTTTTACATATTTAACCGGATACCAAAATCCAGCTCAAATACGCAGGAATCCGCGTAATCCTTTTATCCGTTTAATC
>JADLAF010000178.1 GCA_020848375.1 Ignavibacteriaceae bacterium | reverse complement strand
TCAGGCGCTACCTTGAGTACCGCGGACTTAAAGTTACCTTCATTATGAATGTAACTGACGTGGATGATAAGATCATAAGAAAAGCAAATGCTGAAGGAGTGGAGTCATCAGTTATTGCGGCTAAATACACTCAAGCCTTTTTTGATGACCTTGCTAAACTTGGCATTAAACCGGCAACCGTTCACCCGAAGGCAACTGAACATATCAAAGAGATTATTGAGATTGTTAAACGTCTTGAAGAAAAAGGAGTGGCCTATAACGTAGATGGCGATGTGTTTTATAATATATCAAAGTTTAACGGATACGGAAAACTCAGCGGAAAGAATATTGATGAACTGGAAGCCGGCTCCCGTGTTGAGGTAAACGAAATTAAAAAACATCCGCTTGATTTTTCACTCTGGAAAAGTGCAAAACCAGGAGAACCTTTCTGGGAAAGCCCCTGGGGCAAAGGACGCCCTGGCTGGCATATTGAGTGCTCTGCAATGAGCTCAAAACACCTGGGTGAAACATTTGATATACATGCTGGCGGAAGTGATCTGATTTTTCCCCATCATGAAAATGAAATTGCGCAGAGTGAGGCATGTTCTGGTAAAACTTTTGCGAACTACTGGATTCATTTTGGATTCCTGAATATTGACAATACCAAGATGTCTAAATCGCTCGGCAACTTTTTTACCGTGCGTGAGATACTGGAAAAGTACCCCGCTGCAGCACTGCGTCTGTTCTTCGCACAAACGCATTTTTCTGTTCAGTTAAACTTTACCCAGGAAGCGCTTGAAGCGGCTGCAAAGGGGTTGGAAAAAATTTCTAACTTTAAGGATTCTTTGGAAGCATATGTTAAAACATCACCTAAAAATGGGGTTGATTTTCCAGTCGAAAAATATGAAGAGAAGTTTAATGAGGCTATGGATGATAATTTTAATACTCCGAATGCAGTTGCAATTCTTTTTGATTTTATTAGTCATCTTAATCATCAATTAGCTTCAAAGGAACCTCTTTCGAAAAAAACCGCAAAAAAGGCAGATAAATTCTTTAAGAATGTTGCGGATAAGGTCTTTGGTTTTCTTTCGAAAAAAAAACAAATTAGAAATAATGATTTAATTTTTGTGCTTGAGAAGATCCGCTTAGAATTGAAAAGGGAGAAAAATTATAATATGTTGGATTATATGCGAAACTTACTAAAAGGCAAGGGTATTGAAATCAGAGACTCAAAAGAAGGCACAACCTTCCGCAAACTCTGATATCAGTAATGAGCACGCATCATATAACACACTTTACTCTTGACGGAAAAGAATTGCCTTGCAGAATCCGCCGAAGCAGCCGTGCAAAATATATATCGCTCCGGATAACACCGGCAGGTGAACTTGAACTTATACTCCCCGGAAAAGTAAAGCCGGAGGACGGTCTTCGCCTTCTTGAAAAGAATAAGGAGTGGGTAAGAGCACGGAAAAAGCTGCTAAAAAGTGATGCTGATGAATATTTTTATCTGGGGAAGAAACTAACTGTCGTTCGCTCGTTTTCAGAAGATGTAAGCGATCACGAAATACGGCTGAGGGGTGATCAGTTTCTGATAAAAAGTCCCGTTTCATCACGGATGAGCGTGCAATCTATCTATGACGGATTTATCCGCCACCGGGCAGAAAGGCATCTTCTTCAGCGGGCTGAGCAACTTGCCCAAATGAATAGTTTTGAAGTTGAGAATTTTTCCTTACGAAAGCAGAAATCGCGCTGGGGAAGCTGCTCTTCAGGCAAAAGAATTTCATTAAATGTAAACCTGATGAAATGTCCTGAAAATATCATTGATTATGTGATATTTCATGAGCTTTGTCATCTAAGATATATGGACCATTCCGAAAAGTTCTGGAATGAAGTGCGCAAATACGTACCCGATTACCGTAAACTGCGCCGTCAGTTAAAATTTTATGCGAAAGTAAATTAATCATGTCTGATATACAGGATCAGCCGATACATAGAGCCGGATATGCTGCCATTATTGGTCTGCCCAATGCCGGTAAGTCAACACTGATGAATGCACTGCTCGGTCAGAAACTCTCTATAACGAGTAAAAAGCCGCAGACTACTCGAAAGAAAATTGCCGGTATTCTGAGTGAGGAGCAGTATCAGATTGTATTTCTTGATACTCCCGGAATTCTTGCCCCCAAATATCTGCTGCAGGAAAGGATGAGCCGCTTTATTGATTATTCAATTTCTGACGCGGATATACTTCTTTTAATTTTTGACGCTCAGGGTGTCAAGTCAGCAAAACGTCTTTTTGAGGAAAATTTTGCTGAGATACTGGAGAAAAGTTACAGAAAGAAAAAAATTCTGCTCTTAAACAAAACAGATCTGGTAACTCCTGAAATTATTCAGGACGGTATCCTTTTCGCGCAGGAGAATTATAAGTTTGATGAAATCATTGCGGTTTCAGCTCTTGAAAAAGTCGGGCTTGAACTGGTGCTTGAGAAAATCATTAAATACCTGCCGGAACATCAAAAATACTTTGATGATGACCGTATAGCTGAGGAGACAGAGCGGTTTTTCGTTTCAGAAATTATCCGCGAGAAGATTTTTGAGCTATATAAGGAAGAAGTTCCGTATAGCTGTGAAGTCGGGATAGAGGAATTTAAGGAACGGACTGAC
Organism: Ignavibacteriaceae bacterium; assembly: GCA_020848375.1. GTDB lineage: Bacteria > Bacteroidota > Ignavibacteria > Ignavibacteriales > Ignavibacteriaceae > H2-BAC3. The sequence goes on along the minus strand of JADLAF010000178.1, from coordinate 4,329 downwards.
GGGAAGGATTATATATCAGCTATTATCTTTGTTGAAAAGGAGAGTCAGAAACCCATTCTGATAGGAAAGCAGGGGCTGATGATTAAAAAGCTGGGTGAACTCTCCCGAGCAGACATTGAAGCATTCCATGGCAAGCCGGTCTATCTTGAGCTGCGTGTTAAGGTGCGCGAAAACTGGCGCTCAGATGAATTTCTCTTAAGGCAGATGGGTTATGAACTCTGATATTCAGCCGAAAACCCCGATTTTAGAAGCTGAATTAATTCTATTGTTGGTAGCTTTGTTGTGGGGAGGCACCTTTGCGATGATTAAAAGTGTGCTGGCAGATGTATCACCAATGGTATTTATATCAATGCGATTCGGGCTCGCCTCGGTAATTTTGTTTTTTTTATTCAGATCATCTTTTTCAAACCTGAAGAAACATCACTTTACCGAAGGTGCTGTGCTTGGAGTTCTATTATTTGCGGGGTTTATTACTCAGACGATAGGACTGAAAGACACGACCGCGACCAAATCCGCCTTTATTACCGGAACATTTGTGGTTCTCACTCCCATTTTTCAGGTGATTATTGAACGAAGAATGCCGTCACTGGTTAATATCATTGGTATTATTGTTGTGTTTACCGGTATAGCGTTTCTCTCCTCTTCCGGGTCGAATCCCTTAGCTGTTATAACCGAACTTGGCAGCAATTTCACCTTCGGAGATTTTCTGACATTTCTCTGTGCAGTGTTTTATGCCTTATATATTGTTTATCTTGATATCATAAGCGGTCGGCATGATTACCGTTTTCTCACTTTTTTTCAGATAGCGGTAACTTTTTTTCTGTCAGTGGCTTCAGCTTTAATTTTCGACTCGAGCGGAATTGAACTGGCTGAACTGACCCCGAACATCGGTGTAGTTAGTGCGGTTCTTTATACAGCAATTTTTGCCACTATTATTACTACATTACTTCAGACAAGATTTCAAAGGGCGGTAACACCAACTAAGGCAGGAATTATATTCTCTTTTGAACCGATTTTTGCTACTATATTTGCATTCTTCTTCCTTACTGAGGTGCCGGGTTTACTCGGTGTTATTGGCGGAGTTCTGATTGTAGGCGGAATTATCTTTACCGAAGTAGCAGGCAGGAAGGAACAGGAGAAGCAGTGAAAAACATAGTGGGAAATACCATTCTGATTGAGGGATTAGTGCAAGGTGTTGGTTTCCGTTACTTTGTAAAAACGAATGCTGAACGATACAACATTAAAGGATTTGTGAAAAACATGAACAGTGGTGATGTATATATAGAAGCGGAAGGGACTGAGCAAACCATGCAGGAGTTCCTGCAGCAGGTGAAGCGCGGACCGAGAGTGGCGCATGTTAGAAAGATGACAGTAGAAAAAATGGAAGTGTTAAAAAATTTTAAGAAGTTTGAGGTGTCCTTTTGAATATTAGAATAGGCAACGGTTTTGATATACACCGCCTGGCAGCGGGCAGAAAACTTTTTCTCGGCGGGGTTGAAATCCCCTCAGAGTTTGGTCTTGATGGTCACTCTGACGCTGATGCACTGCTTCATGCCCTTTGTGACTCCCTGCTTGGCGCGCTTGCCCTGGGGGATATCGGTCTGCACTTTCCCAATACGGATGAGCGTTACCGGGGGATTGACAGTAAGAAGCTGCTCAATCAGGTTTATTCACTAGTTAAAGAAAAGGGTTACCGATTGGTTAATGCCGATATTATGGTTATCTGCGAACGGCCAAAACTGCTGCCATATATTCAACAGATGAGAGAAACCATAGCCGGACTTCTGGAGTGCGGCACCGACAGAATTTCAGTGAAAGCAACTACCAACGAAAAGCTTGGCTCATTAGGACGGGGTGAAGGAATAGCAGTATATGCAGTATCACTCCTTGAGCAGGTCGGCTGATGTTTGAATATCTGCTCAGTTCCGTTTCTCAACTTCCTCCGGCAACTATCTATCTTATTTTATTCGTCCTCCCGTTCATTGAAAATTTATTCCCCCCCTCACCGAGTGATGTTATTGTGGTGCTTTGTGGTTCAATTATAGCCACCGGCGGAATTGATTATTTACCCGCTTTGATAGTTACCATTGCAGGGAGCGAAGCCGGATTTCTGGTGCTCTTTTATCTGGGGATTCAGACTGATAAAAAAATTATACAAGCAGGCAAACTTAAATTCATTTCGCAGGATGCGCTTCTGAGCGCTGAAAACTGGTTCAGAAGATTTGGTTTCTGGCTGATTATTTTTAACCGGTTTTTCCCCGGTCTGCGCTCCGTAATAGCATACTTTGCCGGGGTGAGTGAACTTGAAGTGCGCAACACTGTCATCTATTCAACCATAAGCGCGTTCCTGTGGAACACCATGCTTATCACCATGGGCTTTTACTTGGGCAATAATATTGAAGCAATTGACAGTTTCTTCTCCACTTATACTAATATTTTTCTGGTACTCCTTGGCGGCGCGGTACTTTATTGGGGGTTAAATTATTTTCGGGTGAAAAGAGAAAAGGCAAAAGCAGCAGGAGGCGGACCGAATGAACCCTGATTTTGATCCCTCTGAAAAAAGTCAATTAAAAAAAGGACGCCGGAAAGTGCGGGGAAAGCTGATGCTTTCCGGTCTTCTTTTTGGACTCTCTTTTTCTCCGCTTCCCTTTCCCTTTACCCTTTTCTTTTTTCTGTTTCCGTTTCTATCCGTTCTCGAAACGGAAGAAAAGGGATGGGCGATATATAAAACATTCTATCTGCTGAATCTGTTTGCCTCATTTGTACTTGTTTACTGGGTGGGCGCGTTCACTGAAATGAAAGATTATTTCCTGATGATATCAGGGGCAGTGTTGTTCTTTTTTACGGCGATGTATATGTCGTTCCAGGCACTGCTGTATATACCAGTACGAAAACGGTTCGGAAGCAAAACTGCTTTACTTCTGCTTCCGGTTTTCTGGTCAGTGAATGATTTGTTTTATATGTGGGGAGATTTCAGTTTCCCCTGGACGAGCGCCGGACATGCAGCCGCTAATTTTAACTCGTTTATACAGATTGCTGATATCATCGGCTCCCCGGGTTTAGGGCTGCTGGTGCTGTATATCAATGTGTTTTTCTTTTTTGCCGTAAGGAAATTCAGGGAAGGGGGAGGATACATTAACCGTTATTCTCTTGTTACGGTTGTATTGATTATTACTCCGATTGTTTACTCTGTATTTGCACACCATTCTTCATCAGGGAAAACTATTTCAATCGGATTGATACAACCTAATCTTGACCCCTACGACAAATGGGCAGGTAATAATCTGGAAGAAATCATGCAGGATTATTTTACTCTTTCTGACCAGACCGTTCAGGGGGGCGCTGAACTTCTCGTCTGGCCGGAAACTGCTTTGCCGGCGTATATATTCAGCGGGGCTTACCCCGCGGAAGCTCAGAAAATTTATGATTATGTGGAGCAGACAAATACCCCACTGCTGACCGGAATGCCGGACCTGGTTTATTATGATAAAGATAAAGCCCCTCAATATTCAAAGTTTAATGAGCAGATGGACTATTACTACCGGACTCACAATGCGGCTTTTCTGATACAGCCCGGGGGAAAACCGGTGCAGCGTTACGGAAAGATGAAATTAGTGCCGTTTGGAGAGAAAATACCTCTGGCGGATAAAATTCCTGTTATTGGAAAATTCATCAAGTGGGGCGTAGGTATCTCCGGCTGGAATGAGGGGATAGATACTACGCTTCTGACGGTAACACTTGAATCTGAATCAGGCAAAGAGCTTTTGACTGATTCTGTATCAATCACTCCTCTGATCTGTTATGAGTCCGTCTATCCTGTGCATACTGCTGAGTTTTCGAAAAGGGGTGCAAATCTTATCGCTGTGGTGACTAACGACTCCTGGTACGGCAACACGAGCGGACCCTATCAGCACCGTGATTTTGCCAAACTCCGCGCCGTTGAAAACCGCCTGCCGGTAATCCGCGCTGCCAATGGGGGGATAAGCTGCCTGATTGACAGCCGGGGGGAGTTGAAATCCTCCCTTTCCATGTACACGCGTGGCTACCTGGTGGTGGATGTAGAACTGGGTGCAGGAGGGACTATATATAACCGGAGTTCAGAGTTATTGCCCTGGCTAATGTGGATAACCACAATCGGGGCGGTTTTTTTCAGTTTCCTACCGCGTAAAAAGTCCTGATTTACAGGCAATTCTGATGTGATTCGGTACAGTTGATTATTTAGTGGCAAAAGTAAAAATGACGATTTTAGGGGGATAGAAAAATGAAAGTTTCTTTTAAGATAAAACAGTCAAAATATGAAGGGTATGCCAATGGATTTTAAGGAATTAG
>JADLAF010000177.1 GCA_020848375.1 Ignavibacteriaceae bacterium | reverse complement strand
TTCATCGCACCACTATATTCAGAATCTTTCCCTTCACGAAAATCTCTTTCACGATTTCCTTACCTGCAATAAACTTCGCCACGCGTTCATCTGCTTTTGATACCGATTTCACTTCATCCTCGCCTGCCTCAACCGCAAACGGAATGGTTGCACGCAGCTTTCCGTTTACCTGTACCGCATAAAGAATGGTATCCTCGGCAAGTGCACTCTCATCCACCTGAGACCATACCGGTTTCTGGAAGAGTGATATATCATTACCAACCATCGCCCAGGCCTCTTCACCAAAGTGAGGGGCAAGGGGCGCAAACATCTGTATATACCGCTCAAGTGTGTATTTACGTAGTTCGGGTGATACACCGCCGAGGGACTCTTTAATTTCGTTAAGAAGTTCCATGAGTGCTGCAATTGCCGTGTTAAACCGGAAGTGTTCAAGCTCTACTTCATATTTCTTAAGGGTCTGGTTCAGCTTACGGTATATATTCTTTTCCGCACCTTGAAGCTGTGCTATATCAAACTTAGCCGGAGCTGATACTGCCCTAACTGAATCAGCATGTTCGGAGACCATATCAAATGAGCGCTGCATAAAGCGGTCGGTGCCGGTTATACCTTTATCGCTCCAGTCACCCCCCATATCATACGGGCCCATAAACATCAGATAAAGCCGGAATACATCAGATCCGTATTTAACAATGAACTCATCCGGGTTTACCACGTTCCCCTTGGACTTGGACATCTTTGCTCCATTATTGGTGATAGTGCCCTGATGACGCAGCGTCTGAAAAGGTTCGTCAGAACCAGCCATACCAAGATCACGCAGGAACTTATGTATAAAGCGCGCGTAAAGCAAATGCATGGTTGCGTGCTCTGCTCCGCCTACATACATATCAACCGGAGTCCATTTATTGCCAAGCTCTGTGTTAAATGCTTTATTCGCAATTTTCGGATCAAGATAGCGGAAGTAATACCAGGAGGAGTCAACAAAGGTATCCATAGTATCAGGATCGCGTTTTGCATCTGTGCCGCACTTCGGGCACTTTGTGTTTATATATCCGTGATGTGAAGCCAGCGGTGACTCACCTGTCGGTTTAAATTCAATATCATACGGCAGTTCAACCGGAAGCTGATCTTCAGGCACAGGAACCTCTCCGCACACAGGGCAGTGCACAACGGGAATAGGTGTGCCCCAGTATCTCTGACGCGAGATGAGCCAGTCACGCAGGCGGTAGGTGGTGCGTTTCTTTCCGGCGTTCAGTTTTTCAAGATGATATATACTCTGGGTTTTAAACTCATCTGAGCTGGTTCCGTTAAACTCTGCAGAGTTCACCATTACGCCCGTTTCGGTATATGCGGCGGTCAGTTCGTCTGATTCCTCTGTGCCTTTCTGCAGAATGACTTTTCTTATAGGAAGATTAAACTTCTTTGCGAATTCAAAATCGCGCTCGTCATGTCCCGGTACTGCCATAACGCATCCGGTACCATAGGAAAGCAATGCGTAGTCAGCAATCCAGACCGGTATCTTTTCTCCGTTAACAGGATTAACCGCCATGGCGCCGATGGGCACGCCGGTTTTTTCGCGCACGGTTGAAGTACGGTCAATTTCATTCAGCTTGGCTGCTGCTTCGCGGTATATACGAATTGCCTCATGATTTTCAGGTGATGCAATTTTTTCCACCAGCGGATGCTCCGGCGCAAGCACTACATAAGTAACGCCGTAAATGGTGTCAGGCCGGGTGGTGAAGACGGTAATCTTTTCGTCACTTCCTTCCACGTTAAAATAGATTTCCGCACCCTGACTTTTGCCAATCCAGTTGCGCTGCATCAGTTTTGTTTTTTCCGGCCAGTTGATGGTCTCAAGTCCGCTGAGCAGTTCCTCAGCATAGTCGGTAATTTTGAAGAACCACTGAGTCAGGTTTTTCTGGATGACGGTTGTTCCGCAGCGCTCGCATGTGCCATCCGGCTGAACCTGTTCGTTTGCAAGCACGGTCTGGCAGGAGGGGCACCAGTTAACCGGTGCGTTTTTCCGGTAGGCGAGTGACTTTTTATAAAGCTGCAGAAAGAGCCACTGATTCCATTTATAATACTCCGGCACACAGGTCATCAGTTCGGCATCCCAGTCATACATACAGCCGATGCGCTTAAGCTGGGTGCGGATATCGGCGATGTTGGTCATGGTGCTGTCCTGAGGATGGACTCCGGTCTTTATCGCGTAGTTCTCAGCCGGAAGCCCAAAAGCATCATAACCCATCGGTTCAAACACATTGTAGCCCCGGAGCTTCTTATAGCGTGCCCAGGAGTCGGTCGGGCCGTAGTTATACCAGTGACCGCAGTGAAGTTTGGCACCTGAAGGATAAATGAACATCACAAGGGTGTACAGTTTTTCCGCGGTGTCGGAAAAATCGGTTTTATTTACATTGTTATTTTCCCAGTATTCCTGCCACCTGGATTCAATCTCAGTAAAAGGATAACGCATTAAAAAGCCAGAATTAATTAAAAATCAGCC
>JADLAF010000176.1 GCA_020848375.1 Ignavibacteriaceae bacterium | reverse complement strand
GTAAAAAGAGAGATTCTGAAAGAGGAAACATTAACAATGCTTTTGCTTGATATTGCAGAAGCTCTTTACTATTTTGATGCCACCCTTGAAGATCTTGATGAGTATTATCTTGAAGCAAAAAAACGCGCTGAAGAGGCGTCTGATTATATAGCGCTGGCGCGCTGGTGCCTTGAGGTTGATGTTTCAAAAAAGCAAGAGGCCTCCGCCTACCTGCTAAAGGCCGCACAAAGTTGTTATCACCCCAATGATCACATGGATATTGCCCTGCTTCTGATCCGCAACAAGTTGTATGATGCGGCAACAAAGCACTTACAAGTCGCCAATGAACATGCTGCTGATACGAATACACTCATGCAAATTGCAGAAGCGTGGCTCGATCTGAACAAAGATGCTGAGGCAAAAAAAGTGCTCTTGAAGGCGGAAAAGGTTGCTCGTAATCGATCTGACTTTGAAAATGTTGCCGATGCATGGGAATACTGGATGGAAGACAACAGGGCGGCAAAAAGATGCAGAGCAAAAGCATCCGCATCTGGCGGGGTATAGAGGATATCGGTTAGGTTTTGGTCTCTTATTATATATATTCTTATGGTTTTTTTACCTTTAAAAAATAGTGCTCTTATGACAAAAATCTTAAATCTAAACACAGTAAATACCGGAATGCCTTTCCGGTGGTACCCTGTAACCGAACTCTTCCGCGATTTCCTGCGTGAAAAAACCCTGCCTGAAGGGCTATGCATTCTGGAACGAGTTACAAACAAAAGAATTTTTATTGATCACGGAGTGGACAGAGATATTTTTATTGACAACTATCTGGTTGGTGATTTCTCGGTACGGCACGGAAAAAGCTATTGCGAGGTTGCTCTGGATAATGTAATCATGCTTGGCAGACAGTCAGTAAGCTCAAAGATACTTGAAGCAGTGGAAAGCTCCCCCCCGCTCAGACGCGATCCGTTTGTTGCTGATAATTTGCAGTTCCAGGTTTTAAGAAAAGATGTTCAAAGTGACGGTGAGGACTTTGGTGATATAATCAATGAAATTCACGTTCAAATGATACCAGACCTCCTCGCAGTCATAAAGTATTTTTATACCCGTCTTGGAGATAAAGAAACGGTTGATAAAGCTCTTGGTGATGTAGTAAGTATGATGAGTCCCGAACTTGAATATAATGATCTGACAGAGATGCTAAAAATAGCCGCTCTAATGCTGGAAGATAAAAGGTCAGCGGAAAGGATTCTTCAACTGTTGAACGGTACCCATAACAATACTCGGAATCATATACAAACGGCTGCAATCAGAAAATATATCTTAAACAAAAAAACGGAGAACAGTGAAATTCTTCAGAAGTCATTTTCTATGGTATCCGAAACAAATTCCTGGGTTAAAACCGTGAGAGAGCTGGCAATTTATTTTGATTTTAATTATGCGAGAGATGTATATAAGAAAGGGTTGAAACACCTTAAATATTCATTTAATTATCTTGATGCTTGTTATCTGGCGGAATTTTTGCTTGAGGATGCCGAGACCGCAAAAAACAATTTGACAAAAGGAAAAGAACTTGCTTTGATTGAAGCAGATGCTGCATACTTTCATTTTTTCTCTTTAACAGTAAACAAAGAGAGGGAATTTGCTGAAGAACTGCTGCAATTGCACGATCCGCTTAAAGATGAGATTGAGAAGGATATCCCTTTCTATCTGACAAACGTTAAGTATCTTGAAGAGAATCCGGATAAATACCATAAATTAGTTCAGCAGCTCATTGATTCAGATTTAACCTCTTTCGATCTGCTTGAAATTGCTTTCGATTTGTCAAATTATAACTCACTGGCGGATGATCTGGGAATTTTTTATGAAGCTGCTAAAGACAGGGCAGAATCATCTATGGATTACACAAATCTTGCCCGCTGGGGTATGGAATATGACCCGTCAAAAGAGAGAGAGTCGGCACACTGTCTGAAAGAAGCCGATCAGCTTGCCGAATCTCCCGAAGATCATTTGGAGCTTGGCGCACTTCTTGCACGCAACGGCAAAGGAAAGTTTGCCGAAAAACATCTTAAGAAGGCGCAGAGTGAATCAGACTTTACGGACGAACTTATTGAAATAGCTGAGGCGTGGTATGAGCTTGATAAAAAGGAAAATGCAAGAAGAGCACTCTACAAAGCAGAAAAGTTTGCCGTCTTTGAGAGGGACTTTAAGGAAATTGCAACCCTTTGGATGATGTGGTTCAATGATACAGAATCTTCCAGGCGCTGTGTCGAAAAATCCGTTGAAGCGGGCTGGAGTGAATAGTAAAAAAATTCCTTGTTCAGATAACCTCAGCAGAACCTGATTATATATGCCGCTGCTCAGATATATAACTGACACCATGCGCCAGCCGAAACTGCGAAAACTGGCGGAGGAGACCATTAAACAAAACCGCTTTGCCGATGCATTGGTATGCGCTGATGCAGGACTGACCCTTGACCATGCTTTTGCTCCCGCTACGGTAACGCTGTTATATATAAGGTGCATGGCGCTCTTTGGTCTGGGGAGGAATGACGAAGCACTTGAAACCTGGCGGCAGATTCTGCAAAAACACACTCCCCATTTTCCGGAGCAATATCAGTGGGATTTTCTTTCGCGGTATCTCCCTCTGATTGCGGATGAACTTGTGGCGGCGTTCCTGAAACATCAGCAAAAGCTTCTTGAATACCGGATTACACTTACTCATGGAAAAAGCAGAGACGGAAGAAATTACTGGTACTTTGAGTCACAGCTTCATTATTCGGAAGAGTCAATGAAAATACCTGCCGAGGTATTGGGAAAAGCCCTCTCGATTACCCACCCGGAAACACTCCCCTTTACTCTTGAATGTTACTACCTAAGCAGCGGGGACGGGGGTGAAACAAGAGAACTAATGTACAATGCACAATTTACAATGCACAATTCTTAAACCCGGATTAAGAGTTTCCCGCAGATCACGCAGATTTGCGCAGAAGTGGGGTTGTCCTTCCCGTTCTTCTTGTCCTTAATAGCGTTCACCTCACGCAAAGCCGCCAAGAGTAACCCCAAAATCACCAGGATTTTACCGAAAAAACGCCTCAAAACCCCCTAAATTTTCCATTATCCTCTATCCATTTTCCATTATAGCTGAACCTCTCGGGGGAAAGAATTGTTACTTACCATGGGGGCAAAATTTCGTATTTTTACCAACTATTTTTGATTTTCTGAGGAATTCATGCTTCAAAATACCCTTTGGATAGCACTTCATGTTATTTCTGCCGCGCTATGGCTGAG
>JADLAF010000175.1 GCA_020848375.1 Ignavibacteriaceae bacterium | reverse complement strand
CAGACAGTTCAAGGTCAGTTTCTTCCTCTGCAGGATTCACTGATCTTTACCGCGAAAGCTCAGTCATCAGCAATTTCAGCGCGTCTCTGCAGGATTTCTCACTCAGCTTTTCCTCCCCGTTATCATCACACTTTGCCGGAAAAATTTCTGTTTCCCGTTACGGCTTTCTGACTTCATACACGCGGGAGGGGGATGTTTCATTCTTTAAAGCATCAACAGCAAGTCAGAAGATCACCGGTGAAATATCCTTTTCAGCCGGCGGCTTTCTTCTTCAGCCATCATTTACAGTTCATGAACTTAAAAACAGGTACAGCTATTCCTATTCGCTGGGCGCTTCACTCCGACCTGAAAGAGATACTCCTCCCCCGCTCTGGCTGCAGCTTTTCACACGGAATGAACCGGCACTCATCGAAGCAGTTGCAGTTGATCAGAATATATCTGTCCCTTATATTTTTGCGGAGAGCGGATCAGCGGCAGGGGGCACAATTCAGCTTGCCGGCGGTTTTGCTCTTGAGGGTATATACAGAAAAGGTTATCCGGGAAAAACCGGTGACGAAGAAGATTTCAATGGTATTCTTGCAATTTCTTCTGAGGAATATACAGCCGCTCTTATCCGCAGATCAAAAAATCTGAAGGCGGGAATTCGATATCATGAATTCCGCGGTGAGGGTAAAATTGACGCATATTATACTGATCTTAGTTTCAGCAGCATTACAATTTCAAAACTCAGCTATCAAAGCTGGTCGATTTTCTCCTCGCTCCGGGCCGGAAAGAATTATCTGCTAAAGGCAGAGATTTCCCACTACTCAGCAAGAGGCCGGGTATCAGGGAATATACAAACCTGGCCTTTCTCCGGTTTTCTCATTTCTGTATTCGGCAACAGAGTTAATGCTGTTCTTCAGGGGGGTGCTGAAATGTTCACCACGAATATCAGCAGTGATATCACAACTCAGTATCTCAGGATTGTACCGCGGCTCAGCTACTATGATATCAGACCATCACTGACAACCGAAACCTGGCAGCCGGCCTTTCTGGTTTTTGGTGTTAAGGATTACCGGAAAAATGTGCTCGGAATAAGCAGAGCGGGTGCACTTCTTCTGGCATCTGATTTTTCGTGGGACTATAAATCATGGAAATTCTCAGCGGGGCTTGGGCAGTTGATTCCTGTATATATAACTAAACGCGCACCGGAAGAAACAGGAGTTCCCTCAGGCGGTACCGGTGTCAGTGTAAAATCAGACGGTGCCCGCTGGGTTAATTTTACAGCTAACTATTATTTTTAGTTACTGTGAGTTTTTAAGGACATAAAGGAAAGCATGCCCCTCTAAAACTCTGCGTACTTAGCGCAAACTTTGCTTAACTCTGCGTTAAAAAAAATTTCCCAACCAGCTCACGCTTTAAAACTTTGAACGGTTGCTTTTACCCCCTCTTCATACCTTGTCGCCTGAACTCCGAATCTCTTTTCAAACTTATCGGACCGGAATATATAATCCCTTTCATACTGATAGAGCATTTCCTTTGTCTCCCTCATAATCGGCAGAAACAGTCCCATCAACCCTACAATAAATCTTCCGACTGTCAATATACCTTCCGAAGCATTCATTTCCTTTGCAATGAGCCGTACCATTTCACGTCCTGTTAATGAGTCAGGATGTGTGGGCAGGTGCCAGGTTTGATTATAAGCATCATCAGTATTCCCAAGCAGTGCTGTCGCCTTTGCTGCGTCGGGTGTATAGGTAAAGGAGTGTTTCTTATCAGGATCACAGAACCAGTTAGCTTTTTTCCCTTTCAAAAAGTTCTTAACCGTAACCTCAATTAAAAAACTTCTTTCATTCTCCGGTCCGTAAAAGTCTGCCGCTCTTGCAATCAGGGCTTTTATTCTACCCTGACTGATGGCAGTATTAATCATTTCAACCACTCGTTTTCTTACGGCACCTTTCCTGCTTGGCGGGTTAAGCGGTGCATCTTCAGTCATATTCCCCAGAGACGAAACGTCATAAGCATACATATTATCAAAGAATACAAGCCGTGCATTATACTTCTGGCATGAATCAATAACTGCACCCATAAACCGGGGCCATTTTTCTTCCCATGCTTGAGCGCTGTATTCAAATCCAACAAGAACATATACAACCTCTGAGCCGGCTATTGCCTTTTCAACCTCCTTCGGGTCAGTAACATCCGCCGGAAAAAGCTCATCGGTGTCATTCACTTTTACCGGATTTCGGCTTACTAAACGTATTTTGTCTGTGTATCGTGTTAACTCTTTGGCTAAGGGCTTTCCGATGGTTCCGTTGGCTCCTAAAATTGTCTGCATTTGTCAGCTTTCAATAAGTCTGATGATAAAAATAATCAGGATATGATTGCAAAAATATACATCCTGTAATTATCTGAGCCGCCAGTAGTGACCAACGGTTGTTTTTCAGTATGACCAGACCGGACGGGTAAAAAATAATTTTTTACATGAATCATTCCGGCCAGTTTGGTATATTTTCAGTATGCTTAAACCAATTCGGAAACCATCACCCTCGTCCCTGCTCTTTCTCTCATTGTTGAGAAATGCGGGGTTTTCTCCCGTCGGAGTGTTATGAAACATCAGGATTTGTTTGAAGAAAGGAAACCCGCCGGACAGAAAAAGTCGCCTGATTCGGTGATCGGGTTTATAAAATCTCTCCCGCCGCTACTTATAATCGTTGAAATTATAATCATTTCCGCATTTATCTATTTCTATTTCTTTTTTTAACTGCTGAAGTTGTCATTCCGGCACGATAGTTGCGTGAAATTCTGTCTTAAGCCAATTACTCACGAAGCAACTAATGAACTTATTTCAGCAGAAGGAAAGCAAATATGCTCGCGACTGACTACCTCCCGGCCGAAAGAACTCCGGAAGATCTGCTCTTTAAGGAAAGCGAGGTTGTTGCAGCCAACCGACTCCTGCAGGTCTGTCTTGAGGCAATGCCCGAGTTTATCCTTATTCTGAATAAAAACCGTGAAATTATTGGGGGTAACCAAAAATTCCTCCGCACTTTTGGCTTTGAAAAACTTGATGAAGCCATGGGAAAGCGTTTTGGTGATGCTGTTGAGTGTGTAAACTCAAAGTTGGGTCCAAACGGATGCGGAACTTCAGTAAAATGCCGCACTTGTGGACTTACTAATTCAATTGTAAACTGCGCTGAAACTAATTCAAGGTCAATTAACGAGTGTTATCTTACGCTCAGGGCTTCAGATGCTGTTGAATTTGAGGTGATTGCTTCCCCCCTGCAGCTTGGTCCCTATGATTTTCTGATCCTTTCCCTGCGTGATATCAGCGCCGAGAAACGGAAGAAAATTCTTGAACGGGTTTTCTTTCACGACGTCCTGAATACCGCAGGAGGGTTGCAGGGACTGGCAAGCATCATAGCAATGGAAACTAATTCCACCAACGAAGAGGTGGGGATGATGATGAACCTGACGGAGCGCCTGATAGACGAAATAAAACTGCACCGCGATCTCCTTTCGGCTGAAAAGGGTGAATTCTTCTGCCAGCCCCAGTGGTTTAAGATTACCCCTTTTATGCGTGAGTTGAAGACCCTTTACGCTGGTCATAAAATAGCCGAAGGGAAAGAGCTGATTCTTGATGAAGATGAAAATGCGGATATATATGCCGACAAAGTTTTGCTCTCACGAATTGCCGGCAACCTCATAAAAAATGCCCTTGAAGCCAGTTTACCCGGTGAGCGCGTTACCATTAGTTATACCGTACTGCTGGAAACATTGGTACTCAGTGTAAACAATCCTAAAGTGCTTACGCAGCGCATCAAGAGCCAGCTTTTTCAGCGTTCATTCACCACAAAAAAAGAACCCGGTCACGGACTTGGCACCTACAGTGTAAAGCTCTTCACTGAAAAATATCTGCACGGTACTGTTACTCTCACCAGCCATGCTCCTGACGGAACAACCGTATATATCGAAATTCCGAAAGTTGCGCCTGAGCCCGGAAGGAAGGACTGAAGCTAAACCTTCACGGAAAATCAGGATTGAGCAGGTACGTTTTATGGATGCAAATATGTTCGCATGCGCATGAAATCACCGATCATCGCGGAGCATAGAATGCACACTGGTTTTTACTCAGCTCCGGGGAAATCCCGCGCAGACTGACCTGTCCAGTCATGAAGTATTTTATAAAATCCACTGCTTTTTCGCTGATTTACTGTGCTTTTTCCGGCTATATTTCGGGGCGGAATCCTTAACATTTTTTAGGCGGTAAATTTGCCGTAATTTCACAATTTTTTACAAAATCAGCCATAACTCTTTAGAGCTGTCAAATTTTTACTATCGTGCTCTCTGTAAAAAAAATTTCCTGACCAAATATGAAAATATTTCAAAACCTGAGTTTTTGCCCGTTTTTCCGGCAAAACCAGCATACTTTCCGGCATTGGCAGGATACAGATTTTTTCCCCCTGCTGATTTTACTTGACTGAATAAAAAGAAAGTCGTAATTTTAATCAGATAATTTTATCCGATTTGTAAACGGAGATGAACCTCTGAAATAAACCGGATATTTTTAACAAAATAAACCAGATAAAATAATTCCTATTTATAGCTAAGGAACCACCATGAAAAAACTCCCCCTGTTAACCCTGCTGGCACTGGCATTTTTGCTTTCTGCCTGCTCTGATAAAAAAGACACCCCTGACCCGGCCGCTGAAAATCCGAATAAAACCAATGAGTTCGGTTTAACCGAATTTGAAATGGAAAACGGTGTCGGTCCGGTTAAAACAAAGCTCTCTCTCGGCGAAATTGATATGATGAAAGTGAAAGACGGCGAAAAAATCTTTACCGAAAAATGCTCTGCGTGTCATAAACTTGATGAACGTTATGTTGGTCCTGCTCAGGCAGACCTTCTGAGCCGCCGTTCACCTGAATATGTTGTGAACATGATTCTGAATCCTGAAGAGATGCTTCAGAAACATCCGGAAGCAAAAAAGATGCTTGCCGAATATATGACCCCGATGCCTTTCCAGAATGTAACTATGGAAGATGCATTAAAACTGCTCGACTATTTCAGACATACTGCCTCACAAACCAAGAAATAACCTGGAGTTATCCAATGAAAAAAAGTTCTGTTCTTCTTTTATTCACAGCTTCACTGCTGCTCACCTGGTATGGCTGCGGAAACTCAAACTCATCACTTGATACCGGAGATGCTGCCGCAAAGGTATATGTTAAACCCGGCTCGCAGGATGAATTCTACGGATTCATGAGCGGCGGATTCAGCGGACAGGTTTCCGTTTATGGACTCCCCTCAGGCCGCCTCTTCAAAGTGATCTCTGTTTTTTCCCAGAATCCTGAAACCGGTTATGGTTACTCAGAAGAGACAAAGCCGATGCTTAATACTTCCCACGGTTTTATTCCATGGGATGATGCTCATCATCCTTCACTTTCGCAGACAGATGGCGTAGCAGACGGCAAATGGATATTCATTAACGGCAACAACACTCCGCGTATCGCACGCATTGACCTGAAAGAGTTTGAAACTGCTGAAATCATTGAAATCCCAAATTCGGCCGGTAACCACGGCTCCCCTTTTACCACCGAAAATTCTGAATACGTTGTTGCGTCAACACGTTTCAGTGTTCCTTTCGGTGATGCTGATCCTTCAATCTCAACCTATAAAGAAAACTTCCACGGAACTATTTCTTTTATTAAAGTTGATAAAGAAACCGGCAGAATGAATCTGGCTTTCCAGATTATGATGCCCGGCTTCCATTATGACCTCGCCCGCTCAGGTAAAGCTGCTTCACACGGCTGGGCTTTCTTTACTTCATATAACTCCGAGCAGGCAAATACTCTGCTTGAAATTAATGCATCAAAGAATGATAAAGATTTTATCGCGGCTGTTAACTGGAAACTTGCTGAAGAGTATGTAGCAAAAGGAAAAGCAAAAGATTTCCCCGGTACCTACTATCACAACTATATGGATCACAGCACTCAGTCAGCAGTCAGCCAGAAGATTACCACGGTTAAAATGCTTGACCCTAAAGACTGCCCTGGTCTTATTTACTTCCTCCCTACTCCTAAATCACCCCACGGCGTTGACGTTGACCCAAGCGGCGAATATATAGCAGCAGGCGGAAAACTTGCTTCACTTATTCCGGTTCACTCATTCTCAAAAATTCAGGCCGCTATCGAAAATAAATCGTTTGAAGGTGAAGTTAACGGAATTCCTGTTCTTAAATACGATCAGATCATCGCGGGCGAAGTAAAAGATCCGGGTCTCGGACCTCTTCACACTGAATTTGATGATAAAGGTTACGGATATACATCAGCTTTTATTTCATCAGAAGTGGTAAAATGGAAGATAGGCACATGGGAAGTTGTTGACCGCATCCCTGTATATTACTCAATCGGCCACCTTATGGTTATGGGCGGAGATACCCGCAAACCAGACGGCAAATATCTTGTTGCACTGAACAAAATTACCAAAGACCGCTATCTTCCGACCGGTCCGGCTCTCACTCAGTCCGCCCAGCTTATTGATATCAGCGGTGATAAAATGAAGCTCCTGCTTGACTTCCCCACTATCGGGGAACCTCACTATGCTCAGGGAATAAAAGCCGAACTTCTCACCAAGGATTTCATGAAGGTGTATCCGATTGAAAAGAATAAGCACCCGTATATAACACGTTCTGAAAAAGACAGCCGTGTTGAGCGGGAGGGCAATACGGTTCACGTATATATGACCGCCAGCAGAAGCCACTTCTCTCCTGACAATATCGAAGGTATTAAGCCGGGTGACAAAGTATATTTCCATGTTACAAATCTTGAGCAGGACTGGGATGTTCCCCACGGCTTTGCGGTAAAAGGAATGAATAATTCCGAACTGCTGATCATGCCGGGTGAAACCAGAACCATACTCTGGGAGCCAAAAACCCAGGGTATCTTCCCGTTCTATTGTTCTGACTTCTGTTCTGCGCTTCATCAGGAAATGCAGGGATATATACGCGTGTCCAAAAGCAATATTCCGTTAAGTTTCGGAACCGGTAAATAACCGATTATTGATGATGAAAGACCCGGCATCTACAGCCCTCCCGCTCTCTGCCCTTAAGTGCGGGAAATTTTCAGCGAGCCATATCCTGGTGAGTTATTCTGAAAGTACGCTGATGGCTGCCGGGTCTTTCTCTTTTTCTCTAATTTTATATTGATGATTTTATAAAGACTACCATGAATAAGCAATCACGACTGCTGATGTTTTTAGCCGCACTTTTAGTAGTGCCCTCCCTATTCCTCCCTATCTGGATAATTGACCTGGACGCTCCGCAGTATCCTGAAGGACTGGGTATATATATCTGGGCTGATCAGGTAACCGGCATTCAGCCAAACGACCTGAACACCCTAAACGGACTCAACCATTATATAGGCATGAAAGTAATTGACAACGACAGCATTCCGGAGCTGAAAATTATGCCGTATATCATTATTGGATTTGCACTGACCGGAATACTTGTTGCCCTGGCCGGTAAGCGGAATCTCATACTCGGCTGGTTGGCTCTTATTGTTGTTATTGGCGGTGTCGGTATTTACGATTTTTATCTTTGGGGTTACGACTACGGTCATAATCTTGACCCGAACGCTCCGATTAAAGTGCCCGGATTTTCCTATCAGCCGCCTCTTATCGGAACCAAGCAGCTTTTAAATATGACAACCACCTCGCTCCCCTACGCAGGGAGTGCATTCCTGGGTGCGGGTTTTCTGCTTGCGCTATTTACCTATATATACAGCGGTAAGACTGCAAAAAAATTGTCCGGTCTGAACCTTGCAGTACTTCTGATACCAGCTTTTTTTGCTCTGAACTGCGGAGACGGACCCCGACCCATTGATTACGGAAACGCAAACTGCCTCCACTGCGAAATGACAGTGATGGACCCGAAATTCGGCGCGGAAATGATAACCGCCAAAGGAAAAGTACACTACTTTGATTCAGCAGAGTGCCTTGCCGAATATCTGTCTGAGAACAAAGAAGCCGGTGAAGGAGCTCAGTTATATGTAACTGACCTTTCATCAGGAAAACTTACTAATGCTCTGTCAGCATCTTTTTTTACCTCACCTGAGGTTAACAGCCCTATGGGAGGAAATTTAGCAGCTTTTGAACAGGAATCAGCCATCTCCGGCTTCTATGATAAAGAAAAAGGTAAAGTGCTCTCCTGGCAGGAAGTTGTTCAGTTAATCTCAGAATAATATGTTCCGGTTTTTTTTTACAGAATACAGTATCCCCTTAATACTTTTCTGCCTGCTCACCCTCCAGGCCGTTCCGGCATCTAACACACACGCAAAACATACCAATGCAGACCTCGCTGCATCGGTTCAAAGAGCAGGCAGAGGAGATACTGTATATATAAAAGAGGGTATCTATTCCGTAATCGACCTCCGGATTGACAAAGAACTGACCCTTATCGGAAAGGGAAAAGTCATTCTGCAGGCAGACGGACCGGGAGATATTATTTCCATTCAGCATGACGGGGTGCGTCTTGAAAATCTCACCTTTCGCGATACTGAGACCAGCTTTATGAAGGATTATGCCGCGGTAAAAGTTGAAATCAGCAACAATATCACCATTACAAACTGCACATTCGAGAATAACTTTTTCAGCATCTACCTTTCTAATTCCGCTGGTTCAGTTATCTCTCATAACAAACTTACCGGTAGCGGCAAAAAGGAGTCAAGCTCAGGCAATGGTATTCATCTTTGGAACTGCCGCAAAATTACCCTCGAAGGTAACACCATTTCAAACCACCGGGATGGTATATATCTTGAGTTTACCAAAGAGACCGGCATTACACGAAATAAAAGTTTCGGAAACCTGAGGTACGGGCTTCACTTTATGTTTTCAGACTCCTGCCGCTATACCGCCAATACGTTCAACAGAAACGGTGCCGGGGTGGCCGTGATGTATTCAACCGAAATTGAAATGACCAGGAACTCCTTTTCTGACAATAACGGAACCTCTTCTTACGGACTTCTGCTTAAGGACATCCGCCAAAGCACTATTACCGGTAATCAGTTTCTGAAGAATACTATCGCAGTATATATAGAAGCTTCATCCCGAATCAGCTTTACCGAAAATATCCTTAAGGGAAACGGCACAGCACTTAAGATTATGGCAAACTCTGAGACCAACCGGTTTATCAGTAACAGCTTTTTAAACAACAGCTTTGATGTGTCATCAAACAGCCGACAGAATTATAATGAATACCGGCGCAACTACTGGGATTCCTATTCCGGTTATGATATGAACAAAGACGGCATCGGGGATGTCCCTCACAGCCCGGTCCGGCTCTCATCTGTTGTAACTGCCAAATACCCCAGCTCAATTATTCTGATGCGCAGCTTTTTTATGGGTATCCTTGATATGACAGAAAGGATTTTTCCCGCCTTTACTCCGTCAGATTTAACCGATACTGAACCCCTTATGAGACGAAAGTTATGATAGCAATATCTCATCTTAATAAATCCTTTGGAAAAAATCATATCCTTAAAGATATATCTGCTCAGATTTCTCCGGGAGCAATCACTGCTATAGCCGGTCCTAACGGAAGCGGTAAGACTACGCTTATGAAGTGTCTTCTCGGTTTGTTGCGTTATGATTCAGGCGAGGTCTTTATCAGCGGGCACAATATATCTCTTTCTTCCGCATATAAAAAGGAAACCGGCTACGTGCCGCAGCAGTCTGCGCTTCCGGCTAACCTTTCGATTGAAGACATGGTCTCGATGCTGATGGAACTCAGAGATGCTACTTACTCCCGCTATGATGATCTGGTTGCGCTGCTTCATCTGGAAGGGCAGATTCAAAAAAAATCATCCTCTCTTTCAGGCGGCACACGTCAGAAGGCCGGACTTCTGCTCGGCATGCTCTTTCATCCGTCTGTACTCATTCTGGATGAACCTCTTTCGTATCTCGATCCGGCAACATCAGTTGTGGTTAAAGAAGAGCTGCTGCGCATGAAGGAAAACGGATGCACGGTACTGCTTTCCTCACACAACATGCACGAAATTGAGGAAATAGCCGGACAGCTTATATATATCCTTGAAGGACGCATACACTTCAGCGGCTCGCCGGTTCAACTTATGGAGCACCACGGCACCGCCACACTCGAATCAGCTTTATCTCATGTATTAAAAAATCACTATGAATCAAACCGTCAAAATCTTAAAATATACCGCGCGTGATCTTTTCCGTTCGCGGATTCTGATACTCTATACTCTTTTCTTTATGCTCTTATGGGCAGGGCTTTTTTACTTCACCAATGACGCAACAAAAGTGAGCATCAGTCTTATTCATGTGGTTACCGCCGTCATACCGTTGGTGAGTCTTATTTTCGGAACTCTGGTCTATTACAACTCATCCGATTTTATCCTTTTTATGATTACTCAGCCCGTTGAGCGGCGGAGTGTATATATAGCAATGAATACAGCGGTTTCACTTATTCTTTCAGTCTCATTGCTGATCGGACTGGGGCTTCCCTCACTCATTTTGGGTACGGTAAGCATGATTCCCCTTACACTGCTTATTATTTTTACTTCTGTGCTTGTTACAGCGGTGTTTTCCAATATAGCGTTTTTTGCCGGCGCGGTTTCACAGGATAAAGTGCGCGCACTCACCTTTGTAATTTTTATCTGGCTCTTTTTTGCGGTAATGTATGATGGAATAATTTTATTCATAACCGTTTACTTTTATGAGTACCCGATTGAAATCCCCGTGCTCATCTTCTCAGCACTTAACCCGCTTGACCTGGCGCGCGTAATTCTGCTCCTGCATATTGACCACAGTGCTTTGATGGGCTACACTGGTGCTCTGTATAAATCAGTTTTCTCAGGCGCGCTTGGCATGGGTGCGGCATTTCTTTTATTATTGGTTTGGTTCACAGTGCCGTTCCTTGGCGGAATGAGAGTCTTTAACCGCCGCGACTTTTAATCTTCCGGCTCCCTTCTCCCTTTTCAGGGAGAAGGGCTGGGGATGAGGGTTGCCGTATAGGTGATGTAATTAATCACTTCAGAAAAGCAAAGTTCCGCAGAGTTTTCCGGCTCCCTCCCCTATTACTAATTATTTTTTCAATCCATGAATATCCGCGTTGCGAAGCATCCGTAAAATCTGCGTGCCATGACTCAGCCGAACCCTTCACGTGGTCAAAACCTGTACATCGTTCATTGTACATTGCTTCCGCGTCCCATTGCCTGGATTTAACTCTGCGTTACTTCGCGCTTAACTTCGCTTCCTTTGCGTTAAAAAAACTCCGCTGCTGAAGACAGATTGTCGTCTGTCTGTACGAACGATCCTTTTATCTGCGGTCATCTGCGTAATCTGCGGGGGATTTCCACGCTGAAGACAGATTGTCATCTTTCTGTAAGAAAGCCAAACCCTTTCTAAAAATTGTAAATTGGTCATTCATTCTGTATTTTATCAGGTAAAGCTAATTTTATTTAGCATAACTTTCCATTCGGCAAATAATGTTCAGACATACATGAAACTCGATCAGACCGACATCAAAATCCTCAACATCCTGCAGACCGATGCCCACATTACCAATCTCAACCTGGCAAAAGAAGTAGGCATCTCACCCCCAACCATGCTCGAACGCGTCCGGCGGCTTGAGAGCAGCGGCATCATCAAAAAATATATCGCTCTTATTGATGCTGAAAAAGTGGGGCAGAATATCACTGCCTTTGTGCAGGTCTCCCTTGCCGTGCACCAAATGAACTCGGTTGATGAATTCCGCCGCAGCATTGACGAGCTTGATGAAGTGCTGGAGTGTTACCACATCAGCGGGGAAGATGATTTTCTGCTCAAGGTGACCGTCCGGAGCATTAAGGAGTATGAGCGGTTTGTTCTGGAAAAACTTTCCATGCTCAAAGGAGTAAGCAAAGTAAAAACAAATTTCTGCCTCTCGGTATTTAAACACGAAACAAAACTTACAATTGAAAGAGACGACAATGAGTGACACAAAAAAAATTCATGGTCAGTTTGACCCCGCACAACCGATTCAGGATTTCCTGGTCTTTGGCGAGTTCGGCGATGTTAATCCTTCCATTACCGACTCCTCCACCTACACATTTCTCTCGGCAGAAAAGATGGAAGAACTTTTTGAGCATGAGATTGAAGGATGCTTCCTCTACTCACGCCACTGGAACCCGATCAACCGCTATCTCTCACAGGCACTGGCAGGTATGGAAGGTACTGAAAGCGCAATTGTTACCTCCTCCGGTATGGCGGCAATAAGCTGCAGTATATTACAGTTCTGCTCATCGGGTGATGAAGTTGTTGCAAGCCGGACTATATACGGCGGCACCTACGCGCTCTTTAAAAACTTTCTGCCAAAACTTGGTATCACCGTCAGATTCGTAAACATGACTGATCTGGATGCAGTGAAGTCTGCTATAAATGCAAACACAAAGATTATATACTGCGAGTCGGTGAGCAATCCGCTGCTTGAAGTTGTAAATCTGCCTAAACTCAGCAAGCTCGCTCATTCTCACAACCTTAAACTGATTGTTGACAATACCTTCAGCCCGCTGATGATCTCCCCCGCCGTGCATGGTGCTGATATCATCGTTCACTCCCTCACCAAATTCATAAACGGAACAAGCGACTGCGTTGCCGGCTGCATCTGCACCTCTCACGAAAATGTGGAAGCACTAACCAATATCAACTCTGGTGCATCAATGCTGCTCGGGCCGGTGTTAGACAGTTACCGCGCTGCATCAATTCTGAAAAATCTTCATTCATTGCATCTGCGCGTAACACAGCATTCAGCAAATGCTTTATATATCGCTCAGCAGTTAGAAAATCTCGGGCTTAAAGTGTTTTATCCCGGACTCAAATCTTACAAGCATTATAATCTTATGACTGCAATCATGAACAAAAAGTATGGTTTTGGCGGGATGCTTGCTCTTGACTGCGGCACTCCTGAAAAAGCAGACGAACTTATGATTGCCATGCAGAATAACAAAGTTGGCTACCTTGCAGTATCACTCGGTTATTTCAAAACATTGTTCAGCTCACCAGGTCACAGCACCTCATCAGAAATTCCCCCGGAGGAACGCGATGCAATGGGCTTAAGTGACGGACTGGTCAGATTCTCCATTGGGCTTGACAATAATATTGAATTAAGTTTCATCAGAATAAAGAAAGGGCTGGAAGAGGTTGGGCTAATTAAAAGTTAAGAATTAAAAGTTTAAAGTTGAAAATTGCCTGACATATATATATTCACTCTGCGCTATCCGCCGCGGCGGACCGTGCACTCTGCGGCAGCGTACCATAGTTCATGATTTTTTTAGCATCAGCACATGATAAATCTTTGTTTTAACACAAATTACAAACATTTTGGTGAAAATGAATGTTTTTTGAAAAAAATCATTTTTCTCTTGCGTCGCATATCTTTTTTTTTATTTTTACATGAGACCTTAAAGAAATTAACTGGCTCCCCAGGTGAGAGAACATTTGGGAAACAGCGGGTTTGGGTTTTATGGGAAAACATGGTTTTCATGCATTGCCATCTTAAAATTTCTGAAAATTTGATGTAATAACAGTTTTTGTGCCCGTACCAGGAGAAACAGGTGCGGGAAGAAAATGGTAATTACTGTCCGGGAAACAAATTACCAATAACATAAGGGAGGCGGAGATGACCGCCAAAATACTACTTCACAAACTGCACTCTTGGGCAGCACTCTCGCTTATTGCCCTCTTCGCCTATTCATGCTCTGAACCCGCCAGCCCGTTTGGGCAGACTGATATTACCCTGACTGCACTTGATGCCTCCTGCACGGAGGTATGGCTTGAGCTTAATTTCAGGAATCTTACTTGCCGACATTTTTGGCTATTCAAAAGGATGTGAAAAAATGAAAATACCCGGAATGCTCATTTGTATTTTTCTATGTTTGTCTTTACCGGTTTTTGCTCAGGTAGATACCACGGTTTGGTACCCGTTACATGATGGCGACTATTGGGAGTATGTTGCCTTTACCTCTCCCTCTTTTACTGTTATCTCTAATAAAGTTATTGGAGATACCCTCTTCCCTAATGGCAAAACCTATAAAAAAATTGAAAATCATTTACATGGTGAAACTTCTCGGTTCTATTATTATGAACGTTTTGAAGACAATATGGTTTATATACCCGGTTCAGGTTATATATATGATTCTACTTGTACAAGCACTGAAAATACACGTTACAATTTTACCCTCACGGATTCTTCAATTTGGCCGAATTGTTCATATTACCTGACGGTGACTTACACACACCGTGGTTTTTCGGGAAAAGGCAGACAATTCATAAACATATTCGGCACGTCTTTTGAAACAGCAGTATTTCATAATATAAGTGTATTTGATTCCGATACTACATGGGATCCATTGGGTCCAGAATGGGCGGTGCCAATCGCAAGGGGTGTTGGACGTACTGGTTTTGTCGTAGAACCGCTTGGCTTTTTTTACTTATCTGGCGCAATCATTAACGGTACGGTTTACGGAACTATTACCCAACTTAATGATTACAATGAGATACCTCTTAAAAATACCTTTGAAATATATCCCAATCCATCGAACAATGAAGCGAAGATGGGTTACAGCATTACTGAATATGCGAAGGTGATTCTACTGCTCTATGATGTTCTCGGGAATGAAATAATGACAATAGAAGATACTTATCAACTTCCGGGAAATTATACAGTTTCTGTTTATACTAATGAGCTATCAAGCGGAGTTTATTTTGCATCCTTGAAAGCTGGTAAAACCGCATTAACTAAAAAACTAATCATACTAAAATAGGAGAAGAAAATAAATACCTTAAAAATGTGATTTCTATGCTCGCTAATATTAGTCATAGAAGATAGAAGCGGCCTCGGCTTTTACCTTCTTCTTTGCGTCTTAGCGACTTTGCGCGAGCTTCTGCAAAAGCTAACAATTAACCGGGAATACCCTCATAATTCTGATAATCGTCCCTATTTTTACATAGCCGGTTTTTCTTTTTCCTTAATCAGGAAGATTTTAACTGACTGAACCATTAATTTAAGGCAAACATCATGAAACCGTTGTTACTGACCTCGTTTCTTTTTCTTATTATTTTCTCCGGCTGCGGCCAGAAAGAGGATACTCAACCCAATATGACCGATGATAAAAATTTCAAGGTCCAGACCGAGCAGTTTGCCGATCTGGCCATTCTCCGTTACCGTGTACCTGGCTTTGAGGAACTGACCCTCAAACAAAAAGAATTGGTCTATTACCTCTATGAAGCAGCTCTGGCAGGCAGAGACATCATCTACGATCAGAACTATAAATATAACCTGACCGTAAGAAGAACGCTTGAGGCAATAGTTGCCGGCTATCAGGGAGATAAAACCTCCGCTGACTGGAATAACTTTATGATATATACCAAGCGCGTCTGGTTTTCTAACGGCATTCATCACCATTATTCAAATGCCAAGATTATGCCGGATTTCAGTTTTGAGTATTTCTCATCATTAGTTAACAGCGTGCCAGCTGACTCCCTCCCCATCCCCAAAAACCAGTCTGCGGCCGATCTGCTTAAACTGCTTGAGAAGGTTATCTTTGATCCGAATACTGCACCGGCAAAAGTGAACAAAGATCCGGGTAAGGATCTTGTGCAGACCTCAGCAGTCAACTTCTATGAAGGTGTTACCGAAAAAGAAGTGGATGCCTATTACAAGAAAATAATTGATCCAAAAGATGATCGCCCCGTTTCTTACGGACTGAACAGCAAATTAGTTAAAGATAACGGTGTAATATCAGAGAAGGTCTGGAAGGTTGGCGGAATGTACTCCCCCGCCATCGAACGGATTGTTTACTGGCTTGAGAAAGCTGTAACCGTTGCTGAAACCGGAATACAAAAGCAAGCATTCGAAAAACTGATTGAGTTTTACAAAACCGGAAATCTCCGCACCTTTGATGAATATAACATCGAGTGGGTGAAGGATACCGAGGCCTCCGTTGATGCAATAAACGGCTTTATCGAAACCTATAACGACCCGATGAGCATGCGTGCCAACTATGAAGCGGTGGTTTCATTCAAGGATCTTGAAGCTACCAAACGCATAAAAGCCATCAGCGATAACGCACAGTGGTTTGAAGATAACTCCCCAATTATGGATAATCATAAAAAAGATACCGTTGTCGGAATCTCAGCCAAAGTTATAACCGTAGTGGTTGAAAGCGGAGATGCATCCCCCTCAACCCCGATCGGAATCAATCTGCCGAACGCAAACTGGATCCGCAAAGAGCACGGTTCAAAATCAGTAAACCTTGGCAACATAGTTCATGCTTATAACATGGCTGCTTCTGAAGGAATGCTGCAGGAGTTCTGTTACTCACCGGAAGAAATAGAACGGCAGAAAAAATACGGCGCGCTTTCTGATGACTTGCACACCGATATGCACGAAGTAATCGGCCACGCAAGCGGTCAGATAAATCCCGGAGTAGGCACTCCGCGCGAGTCACTTAAAAGCTATGCTTCCACCATCGAAGAAACCCGCGCCGACCTGGTTGCCCTCTGGTATATACTTGACCAGAAACTGATTGATATTGGTGTTATGCCTGACCTAGAAACCGGAAAAGCCGAATATGAAAAATATATCCGCAACGGACTGATGACGCAGTTAACCCGCATCAAGCTGGGTGACAATGTTGAGCAGGATCACATGAGAAACCGCCAGATTGTGGCCTCCTGGGCTTATGAAAAAGGAAAAGCTGAAAACGTTATTGAAAAGAAAATGCGTGACGGAAAAACATTTTTTGTGATAAATGATCACCAGAAACTGCGGTCGCTCTTTGGTCAGCTCTTGCGTGAAGTTCAGCGCATCACCTCAGAGGGAGACTACAAAACAGCTCAGACACTAGTTGAAACCTACGGCGTAAAGATTGATCTCAAACTGCACGAGGAAGTTCTTGAGAGATACGAAAAGCTTAAAATAGCTCCTTACAAGGGCTTTATCAATCCGCTGCTCACACCGGTTTATGAAGCCGGAGTGCTGAAGGATGTAAAAGTAGAATATCCGGAAGACTTCACTGAGCAGATGATGTTTTACGCAAAGAAGTACTCCCACTTGCCGAGTATTAATTAACGCACCGCCGATTAAAAATCAAAAGCCCCGCCGGCAGCAACCAGCGGGGCTT
>JADLAF010000174.1 GCA_020848375.1 Ignavibacteriaceae bacterium | reverse complement strand
TGAACGCGGATTAAACAGATTTCGCTGATTTCACGGATTTTGATTTGTTTGGGACGTGTCGTGACCCGTCCTAATGAATGCATAGGCAATCGTGATGCAGGAAAAATCATATATATTCGTAGGGACGTGTCGTGACCCGTCCTAATGAATGCATAGGCAATCGTGATACGAAAAAAAACCATATTTGACGATAGGACAGCTCGCGAGCTGTCCCCACACTTATAATTGGCTGTTTTTATTTGCCGCCTAAATTTATACTTCACCCATCATAATTCACAATTATTTTCCCTATTTTTGAGCTACTCATTTCACCAAGAGAGGACACACGTTTCATGTATCAGGATGACAGCAGAATTTTTGCCAAAACGAAAATCCTCGCCACACTCGGCCCGGCTACTTCTTCAATCGAAACTATCCGCCAGCTTATGGATGCAGGCATTGACGGTGTCCGGCTGAATTTTTCTCATGGTGACTATGAGTTTTACGAAAAAATATTCTCCACTATTCACGAAACCCGCGTGAAGCAAAACGCCCCACTTGGTGTTTTGCTTGATCTTCAGGGTCCTAAAATCCGCATTGGTGAACTCGAAGAACCCTATTATGAAATCCAGACGGGTGAGTATCTTGAAATTACCACTGAAAAGATAAAAGGAACAAAGAACAGAGTTTCAACTTCCTATACCCCGCTCCCGCTTGATGCACAGATAGGCGATATCATCCTGATTGACGACGGACTGCTCAAACTCAGAATTGAGTCGAAAACACTAAATTCTGTAAACTGCCTGATTATAAACGGCGGAATACTCAAGCCAAAGAAGGGAATGAATCTTCCCGGTATGAAGCTTTCCACCCCCGCCATGACGGAAAAGGACCTGCGTGATCTTGAGTTTGCCCTAAAGTTTAAGATTGATTTTGTGGCTCTTTCGTTTGTCCGTGACGCCAGGGATATCCATGACCTTCGCTCCTGGCTGGTTGCAAAGAACTCAGACCTTCCCATCATTGCCAAGATTGAAAAACCCGAAGCGGTTATGAACTTTGAGGAAATACTGGCTGCATCAGACGGCATTATGGTTGCCCGCGGTGATCTTGGTGTTGAGATGGAGCCGCAGGATGTTCCCGTAGTACAGAAGATGATTATACGCCGGTGCAATGAAGTGGGCAAGATGGTCATAACCGCAACACAGATGCTCGAAAGCATGATCAATAATCCGGTCCCCACCCGCGCTGAGGCATCAGATGTTGCAAACGCTGTATGGGACGGCACTGATGTAGTAATGCTCAGCGGTGAGACCTCAGTAGGTAAGTTTCCCGTTCGTGCAGTTGAAATTATGAATAACATCCTTAAAAAAGCTGAAACTGACGGCCCGCCCGTGCGCAAAGTTGAGTATGACATTCCCGCATCGGTTGAGGCAAATGTGTTTGACGCGGTGAACCGTTCAATCGTTCAGGTCTCAGAACAGATTCACGCCTCGGCTATTGTGGTGTTCACTCATCAGGGACGTACCGCGCGTTCACTCTCAAAATTCAAACCCAAAGCACGAATCATAGCAGTCTCAGACAGTTTTGAAACCATGAATCATCTTTGTCTGAAGTGGGGGGTTACCTCCATCTTCGCTTCTGATATCAAAAAGGAAAGCGCTGCGATTGAAAGCACCAGACAGCTTCTTTTGGAAAGCGGTCACGTTATGAAAGGGGATCTGGTGATATATACGGCAGGTGCGCCCTACTCAGAAAAGAGCCGGCTTAACTGGATGAAGTTTGAGACAATGGATTAAAAAATCAATTAGTAGTCGGGAATTTGTAATTAGTAATGAGCGGTGGAGGGAGTATATGTTGCATTGGGTTTCTTTGCGGCCGAGCGTCTTTGCGCGAGAAGCAGGGATTTAAAACTCTCCGGAACTTTGCGCTTAACTCTGCATCCTCTGCGTTAGAATCTTCTTCGGCAAACATGTTAAAAATCTAAATAATCTTCACGAATTAAAAGCAAGATGGACGACTGCGAAAGAATCAGATACTTCTCCCCGTCATACTCAATCTCAAATGCATCCTTCCGAAGGAAAATCGCAAAGTCTCCCTCTTTGGCCTGAAGCGGTATATACTTAACTGCGTCCCTGGTCTCCTTCCACGGCTCATCTTCAACCACAGCGGGTATGGGATAACCTGGTCCGGCTTTAATGACGTAACCGGTCTGTATCTTTTCCTTCTCAGCCACCCCTGGCGGCAGGAAAAGTCCGCTCGCGGTTTTTTCGTTCTGTTCTCCCGGTCTTATCAGAACGCGGTCGCCCACAACTATAAGTTTCCTGGTATCTTTCACTAATCTCTGCTTATGTTTTTCAAATTTCTCACAGACAAATGTACCGGTTTTCCGGGCTAAATTCAATCAGGTTATTATCACCAGTCAGGGTATTCCCCCTTTGGTGATTCAGATTTTTCAATAGTGGTCATAGCTACCGTAGCTATTGGCGTAATATTGTCAGAGAGCATCAGAGAATTAAGCAAATCTAACCGGTTAAGTCCTCTGAGAAGCTGTATAACCGTTAGCAATGAAGCTGGTCTTCCTTTTTCAGTCCGGCTTATGGTTACTCTGTCCACACCCGAACGACGCGAGAGCTCTTCCTGCGAGATGCCCAGCCCTTTCCTCAGAACTCTGAGTGCATGACAGACTGCCGTTACCAACTCATCGTTAGATTTTTCAGTCAGCCCGCTTTTGTTCCCTTCGGTCATATCAACCTCTTTCTGGTTTTCATTTACTTTTGGACAGAATGTCCGTTTAAACCGGCTTGCCTATTAACGGGTCAGCCGCTCCGCGGGTTAGAAGCTCTGCGAAACTTTGTTTCTTACTGCTAATAGGTCACCCGCTCCGCGGTTCAAATGGATTCGATTGTGACCTATTTTGGCAATTTTTGAAAATTTTTTGGTGCCCGCCTATTAACGGGTATTTATTACTTTTTCAGCAGATCGCGAATTTCTCTCAGCAGCGTAACATCTTCCGGAGTTGGGGGAGGCGCGGCTGGTTTAGCTTCTTCTTTCTTCTTCAATGAATTGAGTCCTTTAAGCATCAGAAAGAGGACCCATGCAATAATGAGAAAATCAACCGTAGCAAGAAGGAAGTTACCATAATTGATTGTAACGGGATTTCCGTCAGCGACCTGTTTTAGAACAAATTTCATATCCTTTAATGGAAGGTCGCCCAAGAGCAGCCCTATGGGAGGCATGATGATATCGTTAACCAGAGAACTGACAATCTTACCAAATGCTCCGCCGATGATAACACCTGTTGCCAGATCAACAATGCTGCCGCGATTGGCAAATTCTTTAAAT
>JADLAF010000173.1 GCA_020848375.1 Ignavibacteriaceae bacterium | reverse complement strand
GACACATTATTTCTTGAGGATACACTTTCCATTCTGGTTCAGTACTCGGATGCTTCCAAAGAGGCAGTGCTTCTCGGCTGTAAGGTACTGAATGCTGATATGACACTGCAGGAGTCAAATTTCCTCTTTCCTGAACTCAGGCATATTTTTTTTGAGAGCATTTATCTGGCAAAACTTTTTCCGCGATCGGATTTTTTTAATTTTTTTGCTCCCAGTTATTACCAGGGCAGCGAGCCTGCAGAAACCGGTGTGGTTAAGGGTTGTTTTATAGTCCTTTCAGCCGAAGCAAACAGACGGTTAAAAGGTTTTGATGAAGATTTTTATTTTTATTCAGAGGAAACTGACCTCTGCCGCAGATTTCAGAAGCGTATCGGTAAGGTGATCTATTATCCGCTGACAAAAATTATTCATTATGGCGAAGTAAGCACCGGTTCATATTCATGGTTCAAGTTTCATAATGTTGCTGAAAGCAGAATTGTTCTTTTTAAGAAATGGTTTAATGGGGTGCGTTTTCCTTTGGTTCTGATTTCGCAATACCTGGGATATATCATCCGGGGAGTTCTAAACCTGATTGCAGGCGTACTCACTATGAATAAGCAATTGATTCTTCGCGGATGGTTTTTCTTTAAGATGCTCTTCATTTATCCAAAAGGCAAATACAGGATTCAGGAATGAAAATCCTGCAGATTGCTCCTCAGGTTCCTTATCCGCTTGATGCAGGTGGCAGGATAGGGATATTTAACATCACAAAGTATGTAGCGGCTCTTGGTCATCAGATTGATCTGGTGATGTATTCTCAGACTGAGGAGAATCACGAGGCCTCAGGTGTACTTTCTGAATTCTGCACACCCCATTTTGTAGTGGCTGCCACAAAAGATTCGCCGGTTGGGGCACTGTTAAATCTGTTTTCCCTCGTTCCATATAATGTCTCAAAGTATATCCGTCCTGAGATGCTTGCTAAAGTAAAAGAACTTATACTGAAGAATGATTATGACGTTGTTCACATAGACCATTTGCATCTTGCATGGCTTTCAGCAGAGATAAAGAAAATTAAAAATATAAGGGTTGTCCTGAGAGAGCATAATCTTGAGATGGAGATTATGCAGCGGTTTTATGAAAATCAGAAAAATCCGCTGATTAAGTTTTATGCCTGGCTTCAGTATCAGAAATTCAGACGTTATGAACCGCGTCTCTGCGCTATGACTGATACGGCAATGATGATTACAGAGGTTGACAGGGACAAACTTCTTTCTTTTGACCAGCGGCTTAAGACTACCGTAATACCGGCAGGGGTTACTGAAGAATTTCTTAGCCAGCCGGATGGTGAGACGGATCCTTTTACACTTTTTCATGTGGGTTCGCTGGAATGGATTCCTAATTACACAGGATTGCAGTGGTTTATAGACCGGGTAATGGCTGAGCTAATAAAACGGGAACCCCGCATCCGTCTGCATATATACGGAAAAGCTGTTGAAAAACTTACCGTTCCTTCCGGTGTTAAAGACGCTGTTATTATAACCGGCTATGTTGAGGATTTACTTGCAGAAATTGCAGACAAGCATATTTGTATTGTTCCGCTTTCGGTTGGCGGCGGTATCAGGATTAAAGTTCTTGAAATGCTTGCACTTGCAAAGGTTGTGGTCAGTACTTCTATCGGCAAGGAGGGGATTGACGCATCGGATGGAAGAGAAATTCTGGTTGCAGATTCAGCAGAAAAATTTGCCGAGAAGATACTTTGGGTTGTGAATCATCCTGATGAATCACAAAGTATCAGAGTTAACGCCAGAGAGTTTATCCTGCAAAACTACACCTGGAGCAGTCTTGCCAAAAGATTTACAAAGTGTTACTCTGAAAAAAATTAAAGTCCGGTGACTAATAACTCCGCGGTTTCCTGATTACAACAGAACCCCCGTTATCAGGAAAGGGGACAAAAGCCACACTCATTTCCACACAGAATTTTTCTATCGCTTCCTTTGCTCCGGGATATTCATGATTATGATAGTCATGCACAAAGATAAAGCCCCCCTGGGCTAAACGTGGGTAAAAATATTTCAGCCCGGCGTAAATCGGCCCAAATAAATCAGTATCAATGCTTACAAAGACAAACATATCTTCAATCCCCTCTGCAGTTTCAGGGAAATATCCTTTTCTTACGATGCAGTTTTGCCTTACCGGCATCCGTGAGAGAACCGCTTCAGCAGAGGTATCAGAAAAATCCTGATTTCCCTTTGAATATCCTTTTGCAAGTTCAGTGGAAACATCCCGGTCATCAAACCCTTCAAAGGTATCGAACAGATAGAGTTTTCTGTCAGAGAATGCTGTGTTAATTTCAGCCGAGAACTCCCCTTTATAAACGCCGAGCTCCGCGGTGCTGCCTTTCATATCCTTTGAATAGATTTCATTCGCTGCAAGGTCAAGCATGGCCAGACGGACAAAATCCATACGCTCAACTGAAACTCTTTGCGGATATGCGGCATAGCTCAGCGACTTCGATAGGTATATATTCTTTTTCGCAAGAAACTTTGCCAGAGCCCTGAATACTTTCTGATGCAGCATGAGTGGGGGCTGCTGATAATCTTTATAGATACAAGGACGGGGATAATTCAAAGCAGTTTTCCTGTTTCTTCAATTACCCGCTCCGGATACAGATACTGCATGCAGTCATTGGGGCAGGTAGCGGCAAAATAGCAGGGGCAGTCGTAATCTGGTTCCAGGATTACTCCCTTGTCATAGAGATAAAACTCATTCTTGTTGAAGATATTGTTGAACAGGACAAGTTTTTTGCCGAGACCTATTGCAATGTGCATTCCCATAGTTACAGCGGTAACCACAAGATCACATCGGTCAACCAGAGCGATAAACTTTTTTAGCGGAAAGTGACCAAAATACTTGGCTCCGCTTGCTTTCTGGAGCCGGAGATTCTTTTCATGCTCCTGTTCACCTCCGAGCAGGACAACATCATACCCTTTTCCGATGAGGGATTTTGCTGTTGTAACCCAGTAGTCCTCCGACCAGAGACGTGAAGTCCATCTGCCGCCACAACCGGTATTTAGTCCTACAACCTTTTTCCCGGGCTCAGGTATGTATTCGGCAAAGGGTTCTTCCGGCTTAAGGATGTACTCTTCTCCGCCGAATTCAAATCCGCAGATTTCAAAAATTTCCTGTACGTAGTGCTTTGTATTTTCCTTGTTCAGGTCATCAAAAAGTCCGGTCAGCCATTTATGCTTAGCCGGTTCAGAGGGGAAATAGGTGGCATGTCCAAAATCATCAATGGTAAATCCATGTTTTTTCTTTGCCTG
>JADLAF010000172.1 GCA_020848375.1 Ignavibacteriaceae bacterium | reverse complement strand
GTCACCACTCCATGGTTTTTTTCTCTGGGATGTACCGAATATACCACAAAAATTTCATCACTTCGTGATTTGATCGTTATTGTTTATGACAGATCCGTACAGACACGCCGCGGCGTGTCTCGACAGAGCCGAGTTCACAGAATATTATGGTAGGGACCGCTCGCGAGCTGTCCTGACGGATAGCCGGCAGCTTATGGGAGTATATATAATGTCACCACTCCATGGTTTTTTTTCTCTGGGATGTACCGAATATACCACAAAAATTTCATCACTTCGTGATTCGATCGTTTCTGTTCGCGACACATCCGTACAGACACACCGCGGCGTGTCTCTACAGAGCCGAGTTCACAGAATATTATGGTAGGGACAGCTCGCGAGCTGTCCTGATGACGACCCGGTATCTTCTGCGAGCAAATATATAATGTCACCACTTCGTGGTTTTTTCTCTGGGATGTGCCGAATATACTACAACAATTTCATCACTTCGTGATTTGATCGTTATTGTTTATGACAGATCCGTACAGACACGCCGCGGCGTGTCTCTACAAATCCAAATTTACAGAATATTTTTGTAGGGACAGCTCGTGAGCTGTCCAAAGAAAGTCTGTGTTCCTGAAAAAATTGTACATTGTACATTATTCATTATTTACTATCAATTCCTTTTTCCCCACTCTTGCTACTGCCATTTCGGTTATTGCGGTCAGAAGTGCCAGAAGGAGAAAGAATTTCCAAAGTTCTGTGCCAAATCGCGCCTGGTTGATTTCTTCGGTTAGTGCGGCTCCGTAATCAAGGATGACCGGCTCATTTGCAGCACCGGATTTATTAAAGTATTCTTTAAGTTCGGTCTCATTGGCTGATGCTGTTACCGATTCCGCCGGATCGTGATTTACACTTTTCCGATCCAGTACTTCGCTTCCGCTTACCAGGTCATATATGCCGGTTCTGCCGGTTGCGCGCCAGGTGAAAAGTCCTGATTGTATCATATCGTCTGATATATATTCGTCATCTCCGGAAGGGCGGCTCAGTTTGAGCTGATCTTTTTTGGCGGAGGGAACCGTAAAGCGAAGTGCTTCCCCTGCCATTGAGGATGAGTCCTTTTGCCCCGTTCCCGAGAGATAATACACAGAGCGATAGAGCATGGGTACAAATATCCCTTTAAGCGGAAGGTTGCTGTATTCAAGCGACGGGGGAATGGTAAAACAGAGTATCCTGCCGTTTCCGATGCGGTGTTCAGAAAGTGCAGCGGTTCCGTCAGCGAGTGCTATTATGGATTTTCCTCTTCCTCCCGGGAAGAATTGCAGGTAGCTGTATATATCGGGACTGGCGGCTTTTTCCTTCCCCTTTTCAAATATTCCAGTGAAAAGAGGATGATTCAGTTCTGTTTTATCGAAGTAAAAAGGACGCGTTGTATTGCCCGGAGCGCCGGTAAGCAATCCTGAGGGCGGCAGCCCAAATGACTGAAGGAGATTCTTGTATATATCCGGCTTCACTTGCACTGAGGGAAAAAGCATAATGCCCCCCTTGCCTGCATCCAGATACTTCCTGAGGGGAGCCGAATTGATAGCACCAGCACCGGTAACCATCACAATTGCGTTATAGGTAGAAAGATCAGTCCCTCCTGCCGAAGAGGAAGTGCGTGCAGTAAGTGAAAACTTTTCTGAACCAAACGCTGCCTGAAGTGCCGGCTGAAGAAACTGTATATCCTCGGCTGTATCATAAAGCAGAAGAGTATTAAGCCGCTCAGGAACGTAAAAAGAGGCGTATCGGAGATTGTCACCTGTTATATCATCCTCCTCAAGTCCGGCAGTTATTGTTACCTGACCGCTCACAGTGAGGGGGATGTCAAAATCAACCGGAAGTGCGGCTCCCGGGTTAAGAGTTACACTTTTCTGTGCAGCCCGCTCCCCGTTGATATATACTGAGATGATGCAGTCACTACCCTTGTTTTCGGAATGATTAGCAGCGGTCACGGTTATGTTAATGGTTTTTCCCCGTTCAAAAATCTCAGAATTGATGCGCAGATCGTCAATGCCGGCGTTATAGATGCCTTCTTTTTTTACGGGAATCAGATAGGTATGAACACGTTCACCCAGAACTGAGGTCAGGTCAGTTACGTTTTCGGCGGCAGGGAATCCGCTTGTCTGAAAATCAGAAAAAATAAATATCTCCCGGTTATAATTCAGAGATTGTTCAATAAGAGGAACCGCTTTAAGCAATGCATCACCGGTACTTCCTTTGACTGAGCTTATTTCGAGATCGCGGATTTTCTTCTGAACTTCTGTAAGGTTTTTTGTGAGCTGAATTTCCGGCAGGTTATCTGCTGTTGTAATCACGGCAACCTCATCCCCCTCCTGAAGTGTGTTCACAAGTGAAATCGCTGAGGATTTAGCTTTATTAAAAAGAGAGCCATCCTGATCAATAACATCCATGCTGATTGAGTTATCAATAATCAACACGGCTGTTGTTTTTGCTGAAGAGGTTATGCCCGCGACAGATACTCCTTTGAGAGCCGGGCGTGAAAAAGCAGTAACCAGAAACAGGATTAAAAGGACACGAAGCAACAGCAGAAGCCACTGTTTCAGCTTAATTTTTCTTATCTGATTTTTCTGAAGTTCTTTCAGGAATCGGAGCGTGCTGAACTCAACCCGCTGCAGCTTTCGCAGGTTAAGCAGATGGATGATAACCGGAATTCCGGCAGCAAGCAGACCGAATAAAAACGCAGGATTTAAAAATGTCATTTTAGTATATAAAGCTCAGTATCTGTTTTGGATATACAATTACGGAAGAATAAACCGGTACAGCAATGCAAAAATCAGGCAGGGAATTCACTCTGGCTGAGAATCTTACCTGCTGACAATAAGCATGGAAACATCGTCATCAAACTCCTGGCTGCCCTTCCAGCGGATAAGTGAGTCCTTAAGCAGCGGCATTAAACTCTTTACTTCTCCCTTGCCGTAAAATTCAATAAACCGGATAAGACCGTCAGTGCCGAACATCTGATCGGTTGCGTTGGTGCATTCAGTGATGCCGTCTGAATAGATTATCAGTTTGTCACCTTTCCGCAGTTCAAGATGGTGCTCTTCGAATGAGACCTCATTAAGGATTCCGATAGGCATACCCCTGCTTTGAATGAATGTCGCCTCACCACCTTGTTCAATAAAGAGGGGCAGCGTGTGACCCGCGCGCGCAATTTTAACTCTGCCGGATGATATTTCAATAACGCCGAATAAAATCGTAAAGAAACCTGATGCATCCTCCGGCTTGAAGAAGGCACTGTTTAGATGACTCAGGAAGTTTTCAATAGATATATTATCAATGGACTGTTCCTTTTTGAAGTCGGGGGTGAGCAGTTTAGAAGCAGAAGTTTCAGCGGTAAACAACTGACTCAGGGAGAAAGAAAGCATCGCGGAGGGGATGCCGTGTCCGGCAACATCTAGCAGATAAAACGCGATGTAGTTTTCATGGATCGGGTAGAAGTTAAGTATGTCTCCCGCGATGAACTTTGAAGGGAGGAACAGCCAGTCAAAAGCAAAATCACCGATTACATCATTCTGCAGCGGGAGCAGCTTCTGCTGCAGCGCGGCGGCGGCTTCAAGATCGCGCTTAATCTGAGAATATACGGCGGATAGTTTTTCGTTGGCGATTTCAAGAATAAGATTTTTTTCGGCGAGATTTTTTTCTAATTCCAGAATCCGCTCCCCGTTTGAGACCCGCACCTTCAGCTCCTGCGGATTAAACGGCTTCACAATAAAATCATCTGCGCCTGCCTCGAGTCCTTCCACAATTTCATTGCGCCCTCCTTTGGCAGTGAGCATGATGATATATACGTAGTGTGAGGTGATTTCCTTTCTGATGGCTCTGATGAGCTCGGTGCCGTTCATCACCGGCATCTCCCAGTCGGTAATCACTAAGCTGATGTTGCTTTTTCTCATGATCTCAAGAGCTTCTTTACCGTCATGAGCAGTGCGTGCTGTGTGACCGAGCTGACCGATAAGATTTTTCAGGACGAAGAGTGCTTCCTCAAAATCATCTACTAAAAGGATTTCCATATATATATTATTCCTGAGGCGCTTCCAGTAGTTTCTTAAAGATTTGCAGACGTTCGTTTTCACTGTTCCTGCTCAGAAGCTCAGTACGGATCTGATTAAGCATGGGGGAGTTGTCAGTGTAGAAACCATTCATAAGCCGGTAGGAAAGTTGTTCGGTTTCTGCATCGGACATCCATCTTCTGAGAGATTCAATATTGTAATCGGGGTTAAGTTTTAATATAGAGGACTCAATAAACGTAAAGATATCTTTTTTAACAGACGGGTTTGGTTCCTCCACAACATCAGAAAGCAGGGTGCCATCAACAAAGTCGTACATGACCAGAGAGCGCAGCTCCTCTGCGGAAAGTTCGTTAGCGTTTGAGCGGAAAGTATTTCCAATTCGCTCGGAAGGGATTATGGTTTTCGCCTCAATGCGCTCTTTACCTGTTATTTTGCAGACAAGAGTGTCCTCCGCGGCATATTCATACTGCTCCACGTATGCTGTAACGCCGAACTCGGACATCCCCTCGTCATCTTCAAAAAACACCGCAAACTCACCATCTTCCTCAATCTTATCTTTCATAAGACTGTAAACAGGTTCGCTGTTAACCTCCAGTACGATTGAGTTATGCGGCATCAGAACGATATCCATCCTGAGCAGCGGAAGAAATATATCTTTTGATTCGTCAGTCATCAGTTCCCTTCTGCAAAAACTGTGCGTACAAAAGCATACTCATCCGCTGTGAGGGGTTTATCAGCAGCGTTCAGATTCATCTTTACCTGAGCCAGCGAACGGAAACCCGGTATAACTGCTGCGGTCTGCTTATATACCAAAAGATACTGCAGCGCAACCCGGGTAAGCACTTCCTGTGAGTCACCAAATTTCTCTTTAAGCGCTTTTATCTTTGGTTCGAGTTTGGTAAGGTTCTCAATGGAAAAACGGGGAGCCAATTCGCGATGGTCACCCGGTTCAAACTTAGGAGGGTTCTCTTTGCTGTATTTGCCAAGGAGCAGTCCCTGAGCCAGCGGTGAAAATGCAATAAATGAAATGCCATACTCGTCAAGCATCTTTCGGGTGGGCGTTCCTTCCCGCAGGAATTTATCATCTATGGCGTTTGCACTGCTCTGAAGGGTATCGGGCTTGACTTTAGGTATCAGTTTTACAAAATCATCATGTGAATAAGCGGACTGTCCTATATATCTTATTTTTCCTTCTTCTTTCAGTTTATACATTACCGCAACTGCATCATCAAGGTACGTATCGCTCCTGCCAAAATCTCCGTGATGGAAATAGTAAAGGTCTATATAATCACGCTTCAGATTGATGAGTGACTGCTCACACTGATGTCGTATGTGTGCCGGTTCGTAAGCGTGTTCGGCGGTTCCGCGGAACCATCCTACTTTGGTTGCAATGCTAACCTTGTTAGTCTGGTTGCCTAAGATGCGCGCCAGCATCATTTCTGCTCTGCCATTGCCATATACATCAGCATTGTCAAAGTGTGTTACTCCCTGATCAATGGCATAATGAATAGCCGCTTTTACTTCTTCTTCATCAACATTAGCCCATCCGTTTGGGCGGCCGTCAACCCAGTTAAGCCCTCCCATGGTCCAGCAGCCCAGTCCGATTTCTGAAATTTCTAATTCTGTTTTTCCGAGTTTTCTGTAGTTCATCGTATATATCCTTTTGGTTCTTAGTGAGGCGCCGGAACACCGGTCTTCTCAGCAAGTAAATAAGTGTACTGTTTCCATGCGGCCGATAGTTCCCGGTCGCTGAATATGCTTCTGCTTTTTAGTATCATAAATTCAGGGTCGTGTTCAGGTTTAATTACAGTTTTTTCACCTCTGAAAGTCTGAAAAAATACTTTCCTGATAAAACTGTAACGGACAAATATGGCTTCAGGATAAAACCTGGATTTTTTCAGCGGTGTAACGTGCATTCCGTCATCCTCAAATACGATCTCACACGGAACAGATGCATAGCGTATGTAGAGGAATAGTTCTGTTGCAGTTACCAGCGGAGTCAGAATGGCGGTGAGGAAAGTGACGGTTTCCATTAATTCAGAATCACCCTGCTCGGCTGTGAAAACCAGCAGAAGTGGAATCAGCAGAACCGAGAGCGGTCCAAAGATCAGTATAAACTGAACCCGACTTTTTGATAAATGAAAAGTGAATTTCATAACTGAAAATATACAAAATAAAAAGGGCTGCCTGAAAGCAGCCCTTCTAAGAAGTTTACTGACGAAGCCGTAAATGCAGTTCTTTGAGCTGCTGTTCGTCAACCGGACTTGGGCATTCATCCATTAACGAGATGCCGGAGGCAGTCTTCGGGAAGGCAATAACCTCACGCAGGGACTGCAGTCCTCCGAAAATCATCACCAGCCGGTCAAGCCCGAAGGCAAATCCTCCGTGTGGCGGTGCTCCATACTCAAATGCGTTCATCAGGAAGCCAAATTTCTCATGGGTCTCTTCTTCATTGAGTCCGAGCGCCTTAAACATCTGCTCCTGAAGCTCTTTATTATGAATTCTGATGCTTCCGCCGGCTATTTCGCTTCCGTTTAGCACCAGGTCATAAGCCCGCGCGCGCACCTTTCCAGGATCAGATTCCATATACTGGATATCCTCAATTTTGGGTGATGTGAAAGGATGATGCATGGCGAACCAGCGTTTGCTTTCTTCATCCCACTCAAAAAGAGGGAAGTCGGTCACCCAGAGCAGTTTTGGCTCAGAGTCTTTTTTAACCAATTCAAGCCGGCGTGCCATCTCAAGGCGAAGCGAACCCATGATGTTAAGAGTCTTTATTCGGGGTCCGGTGAGGATTAAAAGAAGATCGCCTGGTTTGGCATTCATGGCAGTTACAAGATTCTTCTGTTCATCATCGGTGAAGAACTTCATGGTGGGCGCCTCAAGACCTTCTTCCTTTACACGAATCCAGATAAGTCCGCCGGCACCGTTCTTTTTGACGAAATCGGTAAGAACATCAAGCTGATTACGTGTATAGTCACCGCACTTCTTTGCATTAAGACCGGTAATGATGCCCTTGTTGTTTAAAGCATCCTGATAAACCTTAAAGGTGGTTGTCCTAAATACTTCGTTAAGGGTAACCATTTCAAGATCAAACCGCAGATCGGGCTTGTCTGAGCCGTAGTGCTCCATTGCCTGGTCAAAAGTCAGACGCTGGATAGGGGTGGTCAGTTCTTTACCCCAGGCATCGCGGTAAAGGTTAACCATAAGTCCTTCAACTATTTTGAAGATATCATCCACATCAACGAATGACATTTCAACGTCAATTTGGGTGAACTCCGGCTGGCGGTCTGCACGAAGATCTTCATCGCGGAAACATTTTACAATCTGGAAATAGCGGTCGAAACCGGAGACCATCAGAATTTGCTTGTACTGCTGCGGTGACTGAGGCAGTGCATAAAACCTGCCTTTGTGCACACGGCTGGGGACCAGAAAGTCCCGCGCACCTTCTGGTGTGCTTTTCATGAGCACCGGTGTTTCGATTTCAACAAAGCTGTTTGCGTCAAAATATCTGCGGACTATCTGATAGATTTTGTGACGAAGGAGCATATTTCGCTGCATATCAGGGCGGCGAAGGTCAAGGTAACGGTATTTAAGGCGAAGTTCTTCCGACGCTTCACTGTCCTCTTTAATCTGAAAAGGGGGCGTCTTTGCCTGATTAAGCACAGTTACAGAGTCACCCAGGACGTCAATCTGCCCGGTTGGTATGGTTGGGTTGGCGGTGCCTTCCGGTCTCATGCGGACGGTACCTTCAATCGAGACTACAAATTCGCTCCGGAGGTGCTTGGCGGCGTGATGTGCTGCCTCACTGATGTGGGGTTCAAAAACCACTTGAGTGATGCCGTAGCGGTCGCGCAGGTCAATAAAAATAACTCCGCCCAGATCTCGCCAGGTATCAACCCAGCCGTTCAGGACAACACGCTGGCCTATGGAAGATTCTCTCAACTCACCGCAGGTGTGAGTTCTACTCTTAAAAAACATACATTTCCTTGGAAAATTGCTATCCGTTTCTGTTCTGGATTAAGGGTTCAGGCAGGTTACGGATATAATGGATTAAAAACCGGCTCGCAATTTACTGATTTTGGAGGTGAGTTTGAAGGAAAAAATCAGATCCGCCCCGGCTGCTAACCCCGGCAAGACTATCATTTTTTTTGTCTGCTATAAGAAAACTTGTAATTTAGTGAACAGGTTATTTTTATTTAGTAACAAAGAGCGTAAAAAGGCGATGGCCGAATCAGGTAAGTACAGTATTCTGCTCGTAGAGGATAATATCGAAAATAAGGATGTTATTACGTATTTTATTAAAAATATGTGTGATGTTGATACCGCTGCAGACGGACCTTCTTCTGTTGAGATGGTTAAAGGGAAGCAGTATGACTGCATTCTGATGGATATTAATCTCGGATTAGGCATGAACGGTATTGAAGCCACCAGACAGATACGGCTGATACCCGGATACGAAAAAACTCCGATCATCGCTGTTACCGCTTATGCTATGGTGGGTGACCGGGAGGTTTTTCTTGAGGCGGGATGTACCCATTATATATCAAAACCTTTCACCAAGCAGGAAATTCTTTCACTTCTGAAAACCGTTCTCGAAGAAGAGGATCACGACATTTTTTGAAACAAAAAAGGGTTTGTTTTTTTAATCCGGATAACCGTCAGGGGGGGGTGTACCGGGGGTGAATTTTTTCTTTGCGGAGGAAGTATTCATTTACTCATCTACCAAAAGCCATTTCCTGCAGATTTATATATCCAACCCTGTTAGGAGAGTATTAACAGGCGAGCACCAAAAAAATTTTCGAAAATCGCCCAAATAGGTCACAACCCAATCCTTCTGAACCGCGTTAGCGGTGACCTGTTAGTAGAAAGCAAACCAAAGCAAATCCAAAACTCGGTCA
Source organism: Ignavibacteriaceae bacterium (assembly GCA_020848375.1). GTDB lineage: Bacteria > Bacteroidota > Ignavibacteria > Ignavibacteriales > Ignavibacteriaceae > H2-BAC3. The sequence continues at coordinate 9,804 of JADLAF010000172.1, read as the reverse complement.
GGGGTGACACAAAATCCGGTTAATATATATACAAACCAGTGAAAACAAATATGTCGCACCTGCGGTGTTGGGGAGTATTGAATTGAAAGACGGGGTAATGATATGTCGCACCTATGGACTTCGAAAGATTGATTGAATTACACAAACAACCCCTTCAGGTGGAATATCAATAATAACTTCTTTTGGCTAATGCCCCCAAACCCTTCAGGGGTGACATAGAGACCGAATAACCCTCATGCTGTCTTTCAGGCAAAACTCAATGCAACCTGTAAACGTCTAATCGTTGTTTTTCTTAAAGATTCTGTTTTTAAGACTATCCAGTTCTTTTTTATCAGAGGAAGACGTCTTAAACATCAACTGATTGGGTTGCTCTTTTTTTAGCGAGTCTGCAAACTCCGGTTTTGAAGCTGCTCCGCGCGAGGTGAAAGAATCTTGGTCAGGGTCGTTTGAAGGCGGAAGATTTTCAGTAGCGGCTTTTTTATCAGAGGCAAGATTTTGCCCGGTACCTGCGGCTGGGTTCTGATCAATGACCGGAGGAACGGGGTTTGCTGAATCGTCAGTACTTACTGCAATTACATCCGGACGTTCAATAGCTGATTGCGTCCATGGATTGGCTTCATTACCTCCACCGGGTCTCACTAAAACAAATGCGATAACAGCAACAGCGAGTCCGGCAGCAGGCCAGAGTATCAGTTTGGAAAATATTTTAGAAAAGAAGCTTTCCTCAACCTGCTTTGATTTGTAATCTTCCTGATTGATTCTGCGCATCAGGTTTGCCTCAAAGCCGGGAGGCGCATCCACTTTCTTTAATGATTTGAGCTGATTAATCAGCCCTTCAAATTCCTTTTCGTCTTCCTGTAAATGATTGTTCATCACAACACCTAATCGTTCCTTAATTCCTTTAATAACTCTTTAAGCCGTGCCCTTCCGCGGTTGATACGAGACTTAACCGTACCCACCTCCAGCTTAAGCATCTCGGCGATTTCTTCGTAAGAGAGTTCTTGAATATCACGAAGGATAACTGCCTCGCGGTACACCTCGTTTAACTGCATCAGCGCATCCTGAATCATGGTATCCATAATGCCGCTGTCTGTCAGTGTATCAGGTGTATGTCCCGAATCCGGAAGATCCATTGTTTCATTATCATCTCCGTAAGAGCTAATCGAAACAATTCTGCGCCTTTTCTTTTTCAGCAGCTCGGTCTTGGCCAGGTTTCCCGCGATGGTATAAACCCATGTCGAGAATTTTGCAATCGTCTTGTAGGTGTGTTTATTTCTGTACACCTTGATGAATGTTTCCTGAACAACATCGGCTGTTGCCTCAGAATCCCCCAGATATCTGAACACGAAGTTTGTCAGGGGATTTTTATAGCGCTGAACAAGAATCTCAAAAGCGCGGACGGTATCCTGCTGCTGAAATTCAAGGATCAGTTCTTCGTCGGTCAGCGAGTAAAGATTTCTCTCTGTCAACTCCGGTTATACTTCCATTTGGTTAAAAAAGTTTCAGGATGATTTTTAATGAGGTCAAAAAGCGGCGCAATAAGAAAAAAACCTGCCTTTCTGCACAAATCAAAGCCGAAAATTACGGAAAAGATGAGTTTTATTATAATCTATTCTCTTAGCTGCCCTTACTGTGTGACGGAAATGGAAAGCTGACCGGCTGGTCAGGGTAAGCTTCTGTGCCCTTTCCCTCCCGAAATTCCGGATAATGGTGATTTATGATGAAAGAAGGGGAATATTCTCCTGCGGTCACGGATAAGGAAAGGGAATTTTTTTATCTTTGGGATGTGAATATTTATTATGGAATTTTCTGAAAAAGAGCGATTTGGCTAATATTGATGCTTATCTGAAGGAGAAAATTGCCTCCTCAGGTGCGGCCTATCTTATCCTGATTGACCCCGATAAGATAACCTCTGAAGAAACCCCTGCTTTCATCCAGGACTGTGAGGAAGCCGGTGTGGATGGTTTTCTGATCGGGGGGTCACTGATGATGCATGGTGATCTTGATAAAGCCATCAGCGATGTAAAGGAATGCACAAAGTTGCCTGTAATTATCTTCCCCGGAAGCATCAATCAGGTTAGCGCGAAAGCCGATGCTATACTTTTTATCTCACTGATAAGCGGAAGAAACCCCGAGCATCTGATAGGCAAGCACGTAATGGCTGCCCCTCTGATAAAACGCTATGGGTTAGAGCCGCTTCCGACAGGATATATGCTCATTGAGTCAGGAGCCAAGACCACTGCCGAATATATAAGCGGAAGTTCCCCCATACCGCGAAATAAGCCGGAAATAGCTGCTGCCACAGCACTTGCAGCACAGTTTATGGGTATGAAGTATGTCTATCTTGAAGCCGGCTCAGGAGCAGAGCGGCCGGTACCCTTCGAAATGGTGAAGTTAGTAAGTGAAATGGTGGATATACCGGTCATAGCAGGAGGCGGAATACGCGATGCAGAAACCGCTGCAGAGATGGTCCGCAGCGGTGCAAAAATTATCGTAACGGGAAATTATTTTGAATCACCGGAGAACAGGCCCCGGTTAAAAGAGTTCAGCAGAGCAATTAAGGGGAAGTGACCAGGTATATATACTTAAGTCCTATTTCCTTCTGTCATCTTCATCAAACTCATCATCGTCAAAATCCTCTTCATCAAAATCATCTGACGGAAGCTCCTCTTCCATGTCTATATCAAAATCTTCTTCTTCGCTTTTAACGGGCTTCTTTTTAGCCGGCTGTGCTGCAGCTTCTTCCTCGGCTTTGGTGAGTGCTTCGATAAAGGTCTCCACTGGTTGAGCACCGCTCACGGCGAATTTATTGTTAAAGATGAAGAAGGGGACTGCCCTTACTCCCGTTCCCTTAGCAGCACTTTCAGCATAGCGGAGTTCCTCTGAGAAGGTTTCGTCATCCAGACATGCTTTGGCTTCAGAACGGTCAAGACCGGCTGTCTCAGCCACATCCAGGATGTTTTCCTCTTTGCTCAAATCAACACCGTTCACAAAAAATGCATCAAAAAACTTTACCTGAAGCTCGGTGCCCAGATTTTCCATCTGAGCCAGTGCCAGTAGTTTGTGCAGGCGGAAGGTGTTCGGCTGTACTTTCTGTAAGGTGAGGTGAAAGTGGATACCGGCTTTTTCAGCCATATCTACCACTACTTTTTCAGCTTTTTGAACCTTCTCCGGGCTGCCGAACTTGGCGGTCATGTGCAGAGCGCGGTCAACGCCGGCTTCATCCAGATCGGGATTTAACTGAAAAGGATGCCAGCGGATGACGGGGTCAAGACCGGTTTTCTTAATTGCTCGTTCAAGATGGGTTTTGCCGATATAACAGAAGGGGCAGACCACATCGGATATAATGTCTATTTCTACTTGTGCCATGGTAATAAAATTAAATAATCAGTATGTAAATGTACGATGAAAAATTGATTCCGGGAGGTGCAGATTCTGATCACGGATTAACAGATTGCACGGATTATTGACCGCGAAATTAACGGATTATGCTGATGGCAGGGAGTTTTTTTTCAGTAAGGTCTTTGCTGGCAAGCTTTTATCTATTTCAGATACATAATCTTTTGTGAATAGATACCAGACTCTGATATCAGCGAAGCAATATATATGCCAGACGCCGGAAATCCGCTCACAATGACCGTGTGATAACCAGCCGGGTATCTCCCATTAGCCAGTGAGCTTATTTCTCTTCCATCTACTGAGTAGATCTTCAGAGAGATACTCATTTCATTTGGCAACCGGAAGGACAGTGTTGTCTCAGGATTAAAAGGGTTAGGGTAGTTTTGATAAAATTCGATTTCTTTTGGATAGTCAACAGATGTTTCTTCACTTGTACTTGTTATAACTGAATCTCCGTTTTCATCAATTATCAGTCTGCTTACATAATACTTGAACACAGTGTCATAATTTGCAATGAAGACCATCTTTTTTCTGTCGGCAGTCAGATAGGGAAATGTTTCTTCTCTGCCTTTGTAATGCCCGGATAAAAACAGACTGTCCGATTCTGTGCTGATGTTGAGTATTTTTGTTTCCGCGGATGTACTAACAGTATCATAAATATATCTAATATATAGCTGCCTGTTAAAAGTATTCGATCCGCTTGAGCTAAAGTATGCTCGCATCCCTGTATTAAATAGCCATGAACCATGAATCCAAGACAGTCCAAATCCGGGATTTGGATACTCATAATTTGGAAACCATTTACCATTGACCATTCTTGCGAGGCGGGTTCGTTCTTCTCCGACTACAAACATTGTGCTGTCGTTCAGAAAATTGATACAGTACCAGTAGGGGTTAACATTGAAACCGTTGTCATAAAAAACCTCAGGAGCGCCCCATACCCGCGTTGTATCATTCAACCGGCATTTATACATTCTAAAACTCCGTAAATCTGTGAAATACAAAGTCTTTTTGTCAGGAGTTAATACAGGGTAATCAGGTGAATAGTTGGGAATACCGTAGAGTGGACTTAGTTCCTTAGGCCCCTGCCAGTTCCCCGCTGGGTCTTTATAAATAAAGTAAACATTCTGAAATCCGTATAGCAGAGTATCACCTGTTGTAGTAAGGCTAAACGGGCTGAATGGTAATTGCGCCATACTGTCTGGGAGCAGTTTTTCCGGTTTACTCCACACCTCCGGTGCTAAAGGGTAAGTGAACTGAGCAAACAGCGAAATACCCGAGAGCAGAAATGTGAATACTATTTTGGACACCATTAGTATTTCCTCCTAATCCTAAAGAATCATAATAGTCAAAGAAAACTAGGAAACCCAATCTTCTGCCTTTATGATTATGAGAAGTTCCAAAAACTGGTAGAGTACCTGAAATTAAAAAACAGTACCTAAAGATCCGCCTACTGCCTTTTAACCACAGCATAAACTTAATAAACATTTTGCAAATCTCCAAACGAGGGGCGCGGCTTAAAGGGATTGCGCTGTTTGCACGGATTTATGATCGCGGACAAAGGAGACAATGCTGGTTATTTGCCAACGCCGGTATCAGTCTTCACGAATCAAATCGTCAGCACGATTATCCCGCCGATTGTCATGAGCATGCCGATGATGGTTTTGAGGGTTAGGGGTTCGCCGCCGAGGATGATTCCCATAAGTGCGCCAAAGAGAGGAGAGGTGAAGGCAATGGGCATAACTTTGGTAAGAGGTGCGCCTTTGATTGCAGCATAGAAGCAGAGCATCCCGACTGAGCCGGCAACCACCCCGCCGCCGATGACCATGTAGGTCAGTGCTTTAGGCCCGGCAGTGGCAATTTTCCCCCAATGGGGAAAACTAACTGCCCCGAGTATGATAAGTGCAACAAAAGTCCTGATGGTGATGCCAAGCTGAGGGGGGAGATTTCCGAGGTGAAGCCCCTTTTTTTCAAAATATCCGCCGATTCCCCATGCCATTGCTGTTAAAATTGCGTAAATAATAGGTTTATATGATTCCATAAAAATCGCTGTAAAAGTGAAAAAAATACCCTTAAATTTACCGAAAATCCCCCGCCTGCCGGAGTGAAATCGGCTTTTTTACTCCTCTTAACCGGGGAAACTTCTGCGGAATCTTTCTTATATTTTCATATTGTTTTTACCGATTTTAGGCAGGTTCCGCAAAGGAATCTGCCCCAAACCAAGACAGGAAGATATTTGGATAAAGTACAGTTTTTTAACGATTCCCTTAAAGAAAGCAGCGAAACCAAACTGAAGATCATGGCTGAGTGCCGTGAACCGGTTCTTGGTGCAATTGATGCTCTGGTTGCTGCATACAAAGCCGGTCACAAACTGCTCCTCTGCGGTAATGGCGGAAGCGCCGCTGACTGCCAGCACATCGCGACGGAGTTCATGATACGGCTCAATCACAAAATTGAGCGACCTGCTCTTGCTGCTATTGCTCTCACAACCGACTCATCCAACCTGACAGCAGGCGGTAATGATATCGGCTATGAAAATGTTTTTGCACGCAATGTTGAAGGACTCGGAGCAAAAGGAGATATCCTGATTGCTATTTCAACCAGCGGGAATTCACCCAACGTGGTGAAAGCAGTTGCAAAGGCAAAGGAAAAGGGAATGATTACAGTCGGATTTCTGGGAGGAAGCGGCGGAAAGCTTAAGGATAAGGTTGATATACCAATTGTCATCCCGTCATCAAATACACAGAGGATTCAGGAGGGGCACATAACGGTTGCTCATATCATCTGTGAATTAACAGAACTTGAACTGTACGGATAAAATCTTATATATATCCGGACTTTAAACACAACATAGAATACAGGAAATGAATCATGGAAAAAAGAATATATAATTTCAGCGCGGGACCGGCGGTGCTCCCTGAACCGGTTCTTAAAGAAGCACAGGAACAGCTCTTCACTCTACCGGGTGTGGGTATGTCCATTCTGGAAATAAGCCACCGCTCAAAGAAATTTGACGAGATTATTGCCAATGCAAAAAAGGATATGGCAGATCTGCTTGGTGTGCCAGATGAATATGCAATCCTCTTCCTTCAGGGGGGTGCATCATTGCAGTTCTCAATGGTACCGATGAACCTGATGCCTCCGGTTAATAAAGCGGACTACATTGTAACAGGAACCTGGAGTCAGAAGGCAGTAAAAGAAGCTAAGCGTGTTGGTACGGTTAATATATCTGCCACAACCGAAACCGAAAATTTTAAGAGAATACCCGCTCAGTCAGAATTGAAGCTCGATCCTGAAGCTGCGTATGTTCACTTTACATCGAACAACACCATCTTCGGAACACAGTGGATGAGCGAGCCGGAAGCCGGTAATGTGCCGCTCATTTGCGATGCATCATCAGACATCCGCCACAAACCGCTTGATATACGCAAATACGGTCTGATCTACGCAGGCGCGCAGAAGAATATCGGTCCTTCGGGAGTTGTTCTGGTTATCGTCAGAAAAGATTTGCTCGAGCGCTCACAGAGCACCCTGCACACCATGCTGAACTATAAGATTCAGGCGGAGAATGATTCACTCTACAATACTCCGAATACTTTCGGTATATATATTATCAGTCTGGTAGGCAAATATCTGAAAGGATTAGGCGGACTGGAGGCAATGTATAAAATGAATAAAGACAAAGCCGGTCTGCTTTACGACTGCATTGACAACAGCGGCGGATACTTCCGCGGACATGCTGAAAAAGGTGCACGTTCACTGATGAACATTACCTTTAACCTTCCGAGTGAAGAGCTTGAAAAGAAGCTGATCTCTGAGGCAACCAAAGCCGGCTTTGACGGCCTGAAGGGACACCGATCAGTAGGCGGTCTCCGCGCATCAATTTATAACGCATTCCCGAGACAGGGAGTTGCGGATCTGGTTGACTTCATGAACACCTTCATGAAGAATAACGGATAATATGTGTTATCAGGGGCGGAGCACTTTTTCCGCCCCTTTACTATTTTCCTGCATTACATAATACAATTATATTTAAGAAAGACAGATTATGAAAAAGACAGCGGGACTCCTTCTGCTGGTTTTGTTTATTGCCGGCTGCAGCTCAGACGAAAAACCGTTCGAGATATATAATCTGGAAGTGTTCTCCTTCTTCCTCGAAGAGGATAATCTCTGGGAAGTGAATGCATCTGCCCAGATCCGCGGATTTCAGCAGAATGAAGAAAACAAACAGTTCAGCCATCATTTAAGCTTTAGCGTTGATCTGATCTTGCCGGACGGTGCAAAAAAAGAAGGCATTTCAACCGGTGATTATCAGGAGACAGCTATGGAACGGCTGACTGATTTACAGTTAGAAGCGCAGTTTGAACTGGACAGCAGCTACACCGCTTCCGGTTATAAGCTGGTATGGAATGTGAAAGACGAACTTTCAGGAAAAACGATAACGAAAGAATCTGAGTTTAAACTCAGTGAGGAATAAGAGAAATTAACCGTATATATGACATCAAGAGAGATCAGACAGCAGTTTTTAGATTTTTTTAAGAGCAAACAGCATACCATAGTGCCGAGCGCACCGGTTGTGCCGTTTGATGACCCTACTCTGCTTTTTACCAATGCAGGTATGAATCAGTTTAAGGATGTGTTCCTTGCAACCGGAAGCAGAAGCTATACCCGCGCGGCAGACACACAAAAGTGTATAAGAGTCAGCGGAAAGCATAATGACCTTGAAGAAGTAGGACATGATACCTATCACCATACCTTCTTTGAAATGCTTGGCAACTGGTCATTTGGTGACTACTACAAAAAAGAAGCGATACGATGGGGCTGGGAGCTGCTTACTGAAGTGTGGAAACTGCCGAAAGATCGTTTATATGCTACCATATACCGTACTGATGATGAGGCAATGGAGCTTTGGAAATCCGAAACGGATATAAAGCACTCGCATATATTAAAGTTTGATGAGAAAGATAATTTCTGGGAGATGGGAGAAACCGGTCCATGCGGTCCCTGTTCAGAGATTCACATCAATCTTAGTGATAATCCGGATGACCCGACCTTAGTAAATGCCGGCTCGCCGCTTTGCATGGAGATATGGAATCTGGTATTTATTCAGTATAACCGTGACGAAAACGGCAAGCTACATGAACTTCCTGCAAAACATGTTGATACCGGAATGGGTTTTGAGCGCGTAACCGCAGTGCTGCAGGGTAAAAGCTCAAACTATGACACCGACGTATTTATGCCGCTTATAAACGCGGTTGCGCATCTTTCCAATGTGAAGTATGAGAAGGAAGAAGATCAGATACCGATGCGGGTTATTGCTGATCATATACGCACTCTTTCGTATGCAATTGCTGACGGTGCAGTGCCTGGCAATGAAGGAAGGGGATACGTCCTGCGCAGAATACTCCGCCGTGCGTCTCGCTACGGAAGAAAACTGGGTCTTAAAGAACCGTTTTTATATAAACTCGTGGATATACTCAGCGAAACAATGGGAGATGTTTTCCCCGAAATTATTTCGCGCCAGGATCATGTAAAACGAATCATTAAAGCAGAAGAAGAAAGCTTTAACAGAACCCTTGACAAGGGTATATCTCTTTTTGAACATATTGCAGCAGAGATGAAGAAGCAAGGGAAGAATGTCGTCCCCGGTGAAGATGCATTTAAACTGTATGATACTTTTGGTTTCCCTGTTGATCTGACCCGTGTTATGGCACTTGAACAGGGGATGAGTGTGGATGAAGCCGGTTTCGAAAAGCTGATGGAAGAGCAGAAGAACAGAGCCCGCGAAGCATCAAAGGATAAATTTGCTTCTGTCAGTGTAAATCTGACCGGACTTGACGGCTTTGTACTTTCAGGCGCTGAACAGACCGTATTCACCGGCTATGAAGATTTAACTTCCCGCTCCGTTATTAAAGGCGTGAAGAGTGAAGATGAGGCGGGATATATCATTCTTGATAAAACTCCCTTTTATGTTGAAGCCGGCGGACAGATTGATGATACCGGCACTATTAAAGTAGCCGAGTATCAGCTTGAAGTAGTTGATGTGGCAAAGATTGAAGGCAAAACAGTCCACGCGGTTAAAAATGAAAGCGGTGCGCTGCTTGAACCGGGTATGGAAATTACTGCAACGGTTGACCGTTCACGCAGATATGAAATCATGCGTAATCATACCGCCACACACTTAATGCACGCAGCGTTGAGAAGAATACTTGGAACCCATGTAGGGCAGGCGGGTTCCTATGTTGGGCCAGACCGTCTCCGTTTTGACTTCACCCATTTTTCTAAAGTCAGTCATAATGAACTGAATGATATTGAAGCTATGGTGAATGATTATCTGCTTCAGAATATACCGTTGCAGCATCACCGTAATGTTCCTTTTGATGAAGCAAAGAAGATGGGCGCGCT
>JADLAF010000171.1 GCA_020848375.1 Ignavibacteriaceae bacterium | reverse complement strand
CCTTCATTGCGATTGTCTCTGCATTCGATAGGACTGGTCACGACCCGTCTCTGTAGGTTTTTTATTGTACGGCGTACAATTGTTTTACATCTGCAATGAACTTCATCAGAAAATCAATACTGCGTTCAGGGGTTTCGAAGCGGTTTTCGATGATGAGTTTCAGGACTTCTTTGTCCTGCTTGAAGGTGCATCGCTCGGTGGTGAGGGAGTCCACATACTTCATCAGTAAGGCAAACTGTCCTTCGTAAAAATCATCTTTTCCTTTAGGGAGTGTTATTACTATTACTTTACGCTGAATGTTAACGCGCTCAAATAAAACTTCTGATGCCTTCAGTTTAAGCAGTGCGCAGGCAAGCAGACGGTTAACCATAACGGGTGTTTTACCGAAGCGGTCAATGAACTCCTGCTCAAACTCGCGCAGTTCTTCTTCTGTTTTAACTGAAAAAAGTCCGGTGTAGAAATAGAGCCGTACGTTCTGTTCGGGCATATAATGATGAGGAATTCCGATTTCAAACCAGGTCTCAACCGCCGGGTCTGATCTTCTTTCTTCTTTGGGGAGGTCCTTAAATACCTCGCGAAACTCTTCAGCTTTAAGTTCCTCAACAGCTTCGTTAATCAGTTTTATATATAAGTCAAACCCGACTTCATTTATAGCGCCGGACTGTTCGGTGCCGAGCAGGTTACCGGCGCCGCGTATTTCAAGGTCGCGCATGGCAAGATTAAAACCAGCTCCGATATCAGAGTACTCCTCAACCGCCTGAAGACGTTTGAGAGATTTTCCGTTAAGAGCTTCTTTAGAAGGGACAAGAAAATATGCATACGCCTGACGGTCAGAGCGGCCAACACGTCCGCGCAACTGATGAAGCTCGGCGAGCCCAAACCGGTCGGCACGGTTAACAATCATGGTGTTAACATTTGGAATATCAATGCCGCTCTCGATAATCTTGGTTGAGATGAGCACTTTATATTCACGGTTAAGGAATTTGTGGATAACATCCTCAAGGTCAGCGGGCTTCATCTGTCCGTGCGCGATGCCAATTTTAAGCTCGGGCATATACCGCAGCAGGTAGGCAAAAAAATTTTCGATTGAGCGGACACGGTCATGGACGATATATACCTGTCCGCCGCGGCTGAGCTCGTGATTAACCCACTCCTTAATTTTGTGAATATCGAAGACTTCAATCTTTGTATATATCGGCTGCCGGTTAGGGGGCGGAGTGGTAACCAGCGAAAGATCGCGCGCGCCGAGCAGTGAAAGATTAAGTGTGCGGGGTATTGGCGTGGCCGTGAGGGTGAGGGTATCCAGATTTGCCTTCACTGCTTTAAGTTTGTCTTTTGCAGTTACACCAAAACGGTGCTCTTCATCAATAATAAGCAGCCCTATATCCTTAAACTGAACATCCTTTGAAAGAAGCCGGTGAGTGCCGATGACAATATCCACCGTTCCTTCTTTCAGCCCTTTTGCTACTTCAGTATTCTGCTGCTTTGTCATAAAGCGGCTCATTGCTTCAACTCGAACGGGAAACTGTTGCAGCCGGTCGCGGAAGGTGTTAAAATGCTGCTCGGCCAAAATGGTTGTGGGTACGAGAACGGCAACCTGTTTCTGATCCTGCACGGCTTTAAAAGCAGCGCGGACAGCAATCTCTGTTTTACCGAATCCCACATCACCGCAGACAAGTCGGTCCATTGGGCTCTGGTTCATCATGTCATTTTTTACCTCTTCGGTGACTTTTGACTGGTCGGGGGTGTCTTCATATATAAAGGATGCCTCAAGCTCATTCTGCCAAATGGTATCAGCGCTGAAGGAGTATCCCTTAGATGCTTTTCTGCGGGCGTAGAGAAGAATCAGTTCGCGTGCTGCTTCTTTGATGCGCTTCTTTGCTTTTTTCTTGGTGCTTAACCAGTCAGTTCCGCCGAGAGTTGAAAGCTGAGGTACAGCGCCCTCCGCGGCAGAATATTTTTTTACTTTATGAAGATAGTTAAGATTTACATAGACCGTACCGCCGTTTTTATATATCAGTTTAATGGATTCAAACTCAGAGTCGCCGACTTTAATGGTTTCAAGCCCCTGATAACGCGCAATTCCAAAATCTTCATGAACAACAAAATCACCGCTCGCCAGTGATGAGAGATCGCGTCCCTTCCCTTTTTTCTTAAGCTGCTTTGAACTGACCTTTGTGCGGTAGGGTTTCGCGAAGATTTCATAATCGGTCATCAGCAATAGTTTGTCATCAGGAGAAACAAACCCTTGTTTAACCGGCCAGGTAATAATCTTTAATCTGTTTTCATCAAGCAGTGATTCAAAATCATCATGCAATCCGGTTATGATATCCTCAAGCCGTCCCTTCTGAATATCATTTTCGGCGCAGATAAGAACGGTAAAATCTTTCTGTATATACTCTCCGATAACCCTTGCAAGTGTTTTATAGTTGGAGTGAACCGCGGGTGCCTGCTTAAGTCCTGTTTCATTCCGGGTGCCGGAGAGTGGTTCTTCAATGATTATCTTACCGCTGAAAGCTGTGAATATATTTTCTGGTAAAAGAATACTGAATTGTTTTTCCTGAATAAGCGCATCATCGCTTTCGGGCACAGCTTCAACGGGAATATCAGTTTCCTCATCAAATACAACACTCACCTGCTGAGAGGTGGCAATGTTTATCTGTGTCGGGTTTGCCTGAGTGAGCTCTTCGCTTCTGAGAAGAACAAGCGGATTAGTGAGGTAATCAGTAAAGGGAATCTGCGGGGCATTTGCTTCCTCATCAAGCGGACCGGCAAGTGTTACAACATCTGCGTTGCTGGTGGAACGCTGCGACTCAGGGTCAAAGTACCGGATGGATTCAATGAAATCTCCATCAAACTCAATGCGCACGGGGCTGTTTTCGCTCCATGACCAGAAGTCAATAATAGCTCCCCGGCGCGAAAACTCCCCCTTGGCTTCAACGAATTTCTGACGTGTATATATAAAGTGATTGAAGTATTCGGTTAAGCCCTCATAACCAGGGTTGTCATCAAGGGAGAGGCGAAGAAGATTTTCCTCATGATGATGCTTATCCGGAACTCCGGCGAAAAGGATATCATAGACTGCGTATAAAACGCAGTGCGGCAGTGACTGCAGCGCGGTTATTTTCTCTCTCAGTTCGTCTGGTTTAAGAGAGGCAATCTCCATCACCGGGCGGGTTGGGTCAGAGAGCCGCATTTCAGTCGCGGACTCAGCCACCGCCTGAGCATCGGGCAGCAAGACAAGTATGTGACCAAAATGAGAACTTATTTGACGAAGGAAAAGTGACCGGGATGCGCCGGACAAAGGTGATATTCGGACAAATTTATCCGATTTATTTACGGTCTGGGTTGTTAGATGTTTTAGTGGAGAAAGTGCTTTACCGAATCCGGGTATCATAAATATCTATAAAATGCGATACAAAACTAAACAATTATTAAGTATGATGTATGAGGTATGAATTGTGGATTGTAACACATATCAAAGCCGGGAGCACTGAAAGCTATTTACGGGGTCGGGTGTAGCTTTAGAGACACGGCTATTTGGCTTTTTTTGAGTGAATTGGCAGAGTAGT
>JADLAF010000170.1 GCA_020848375.1 Ignavibacteriaceae bacterium | reverse complement strand
CATCCAAATCTGTCCCCCGCATGAATGCCGGGGTTATATATACCCAGAGTTTTATAAATCCCCCTTCATTAACATCTGATTGCTACTTACTTAAAGTTTATTACTTTAATGACGGTGTCCAATTTTCGGGTGGTGATCTCGCTGCCGAAGGTTTTTTCCAGAAGCGCCATTACATTAGGAGTAGTGCAAAGTGCTTTGTCCATCACGCTGAAGACCTCAGCACCGTTGTGGGAGAGTATGGTATATGCGCCATCCTCAGAAGTAATGGGTAAGGCGGGTGATTCCCTGGGGGCTCTCTTAAGGAATGACAAGTAAAAGCGAGTATCAGAGGTTGCTTTGACTGTGCTGAAGGGGTTTTTGTCTATCAGGGCAGAAATGTGATTCATAGTGCGGATAATAACTGGTATTGGGAAACCAAAAACCGCCTCAAGATGGGTCTGGATACCGGATTGCAGCCGCGGTATATTCTTCTCCCCGGTCTTAAAACGTACGTTGCCAGAATTAAGTATGGTCTTAATTTCCTGCATCCCAAATTTGCTGAACTCCCGGCGGAGATCAGACATACTAATGATATGATGTCCGCCGACATTAATGCCGCGGAGAAAAGCTGCATAGGTGGTCATGGTGAATTCCTGAAAAAGTGAGGGCAAATTAAGAATTTTCCTAAAAACCTCATGCAAAGCCGCCAAGCCGCAAGTAAGTTGCCACAATAATGCCCGGTATCTACCCAAAAGCACCCGCGCAACCATTCAGAGTGGCAATTCATAGTTCATTAATCAAAATTCATAATTCTTTGACTCTGGTTGGCTAAATTTGTAGTTTAAAAATTTATCGTTTTTCCGGATTAGTGCCATAAAACTGCTTCTTATACTCGCTTTGCTTTTTCCGGCTTTCGGACTGGCTCAGGTGCAGGACTCTGCCTTCATCCTGCAGACTGAATATGCTGAAAAATCCCTCCCCTTTGGTTTAGTACAAAAAGTGGCCATCCCACGACCGAAGGTTGGGCTGGCTCTGAGCGGAGGCGGAGCACGTGCTCTTGCTCAGATCGGCGTCCTCAGGGCTTTAACTGAAAGGGGATTCCCTATTGATCTGGTTACCGGAACGAGTATGGGGAGCATCATCGGCGGTCTTTACTCCATTGGTTACTCGGTAGAGGATATTGACTCAATCGCCTCGGTCACAAACTGGGACGACCTGCTTGGTGGAGAAGCCAAACAAAACCGGCGGGAGCTTTTTATTGACCAGAAACTCAGCGAAGACAAAGCAGTCATCACACTTCAGCTTGACGGCTTAAAACCGATACTGCCAACTGCCATTAATGACGGACAGCGGCTTACTAATTATCTTAATCTGCTTTCATTCCAGGCACCGGTTCGGTTGATTGATGATTTTGATAAATTTGAAATTCCTTTCCGTGCGGTCGCGACCAATCTTATCACCGGTCAGCCGTATATACTGCGCAGCGGTTCACTCACCCAGGCCATGCGCGCCAGCTCAAGTGTTTCCTTTCTTCTTTCTCCGGTTCGTTATGATACCACGCTGCTGGTTGACGGCGGGCTTGTGGCTAACATCCCGGTTGATATAACGCGGCAGGAAGGGGCTGACTTCGTGCTGGCTATTGACGCAACCGGAGACCTTCACGCGGCCGACCGGTTTGATCTTCCGTGGATTGTAGCCGATCAGGTAATTAGCATCCCGGTTAAACTGCTGAACAGACAGCAGTTAGAGCATGCTGATTTTGTTATCACGAGCGGAGTTTCTGCTGCCACACTTGCCGACTTCTCTGAAATTTCAGGTATGATTGATCTTGGTTACGCCGGAACACTTCCGCTGATGGACTCCCTCGAGGCGATATATAACAAGCGCTTTTATGATAATCTGCGCAAGGACGAGCAGTTTCTGAAGCGAGTTACCATTGACGAGAGCTCAACCGCCGGCAGAGCAATTCTGCTTTCTTATATAGGAATGGATTCTCTTTCTACCGCCAGAATTTTGTATGATCTGTATCAGCTTAACCGGAATAATGAGTATGACTCCCTGTACGCGGTCATCCGCACAGGAGAAGATGCCTCATATATATCCATTCACGGAAGGCGCGCTCCGCTGATACGCAGAATAAGCTACGGCGGAATTGAGCTGATTGACACCGCGGTGGTTAACACACGCCTGAAGAAGCTGCTTAATAAGCCCTTTACCCCACACCGGATTCTGGACGGAGTAAAAGAAATACTAAAGCTCTACCGCACCGCCGGATATTCTCTTGCTGAAATTGATACCCTGCAGTTTAACCGGGAAAGCGGCGTGCTGTATATATCAGTTAAGGAAGGCATCATCAGCGAGGTTGAAATTATCGGAAACACCTCCACGCTTGAAACCATTATCACCCGCGAGTTCCCCGTTAAGCAGGGCGACCTTTTTATCTATGAAAGTTTTCAGCAGGGTCTGACCAATCTTCGCTCAACCAATTTGTTTGAAAACATTATCGTATCGGTCAGCAAGGACAGCGGCCGAAACAAATTGGTCATGGAAGTTTTTGAAAAAGAAACCAACCTGGTGCGCATCGGGCTGAAGCTCGAGAACGAAAACAACCCACAGCTCAGCTTTGATATACGCGACAACAATGTTTTTGGCAGCGGCAGTGAGCTTGGTCTTCTTTTGTTTCTTTCTCCGCGCGCGGGCATTGTGGGCGCCGAACACCGCGCCAACCGCATCTTTGATACGTACTTTACCTACCGGATTAACGCATACTTTTCGTATGATGATATATATATTTACCGCGAAAACTCCGTCAGTGCCTCTCATTATAATAAAACCATATCAGGGGAGTACCGCCAGAGCTTTGCGGGAGCTTCTCTTTCGCTCGGCTCGCAGGTGCGGCGCTTTGGTAATCTGATTATCACCGGCAAATATGAAACCATAAAAACAACAAACCTGCGCGACAACTCAGTAAGTGAACTTTTTGATCACATATCAACAGTAAAAATTTCTTCGACTATAGATACGCAGGACAAATATCCGTTCCCCGAGCGCGGCATCAGGTTTCATGCTTATTATGAAACAGCGCTCAAGGTTTTTGGTTCAGATATTGCGTTTACCAATCTGGGTGTAGAGTACAAAGGATACCTGCCGCTTTCAGAGAGCCACGTGCTCGGCACCGGCGCGCGCATCGGGTTTGCTGATGCAACCATGCCTCTGCCGTATCACTACTCGCTCGGTGGTCAGAACAGCTTCTTCGGAATGAGGGAGGATGAGTTCCGCGGTCGGCAGATTTTTCTTACTTCGGTTGACTACCGCGTTAAACTCCCGTTCAATATTTTCTTTGATACCTACGCGCTTTTCAGATATGACCTTGGGTCAATCTGGGAAGTAAAAGACCAAATTCGTTTTAACGATCTGCGCCATGGCGCCGGTTTTACAATTTCTCTTAATACACCGGTTGGTCCGGCTGATTTTTCGCTCGGAAGAAGTTTTCGGTTCACTAAAAACCTGACCGATACCCCCATTCGCTCAGGACCAATTTATCTCTACTTTTCTATCGGTTACTATTACTGACCAGTTTATATATACGGACTTGCCATGAAACGTTCTCAGTTCCTTGCCTCCTCGCTTCTGCTTTCCCTTTCTCCGTTTGTACGGTCTGAAGCTGCCGGTATATATAAGAAAACAATTATACCGCCGCGGTTAAAACAGGGTGACCGCATCGCGCTGGTTTCGCCCGGCGGGTTTATCACCGCCGATGAACTGAAAGACTCCCGCACGAACATAGAAGCGCTCGGCTTTGAGGTGGTTGATGGGAAGTCGGTTGTTGGCAAATACGGCTATCTGGGCGGCAGTGACAAGGAGCGAGCCGATGATATCAATTGGGCTTTTGGTGACAAGGCGATAAACGGAATTGTCTGCACCCGCGGCGGATACGGCTGCGGAAGAATTCTGCCGATGCTTGACTATGAGCTGATTGAAAAAAACCCGAAAGTGCTAATGGGTTACAGCGACATAACCGCGCTTTTTTACGGTATATATACCAAAACCGGACTGACCGGATTCCACGGTCCGGTGGGTATTTCCACGTTTAATGACTACAGCGTAAATCACCTGCGCAATGTGGTGATTAACCCCGTACCGGTATATACGCTTGACAATGCACCGGCTGAGGCGGCTAATCCTGATTATGAACTTTACACTATCTCAGGCGGAACCGTACGCGGTAAGCTGATTGGCGGAAATCTTTCCCTGGTGGTTTCTGTCATCGGCACTGAGTTTAACCCTGATTACACCGGAGCGATCATCTTTCTTGAAGAAGTGCGTGAGGAGCCCTACCGCATTGACCGGATGTTAACCCAGCTTGTACAATCAGGCGCTGTTGAAAAATGCAATGGCATTGCACTCGGAGTATTTTCAAAGTGCAACCCAAAGGAAAGTGAATCAGCCATTACCACATCACTCACGTTAAAAGAAGTTCTGTTTGACCGGCTGGGCGGACTGGGCAAACCGGTCTGTTACGGACTAAGTTTCGGGCACATTGCAAATAAGTTTACACTCCCGTTTGGTACTGAGGCAGAACTGGATGCAGATTCGGGGATATTAAAGCTAATAGAACCAGCAGTAAGATAATGGATAGAGGATAATTGATAATGGAAAATTGAAAACCCAGCGTCCCAAGTGTACCCATTGCCCCCGGCAGCGGCTCGCGCTAAGTGCCATGGCGAGAGAATTAAACGCAGATTGTCCTCCTTCTTTCATTACTAACTCCCACGCCCCCCCCCCCCCCGTACAGGGTAAATTGTGTATTGTGCAATATTTTGTATTTTAACCGCTGTATTGATATTTTTACTTTTTGTAATACCAGGAGCAACTTTGAACCTGTTCATTTTCGTACCTGAATACCCTGCAACATGAAACTGCTTGATGCTTCGGCCAGACTTCTGACCAAAAAAGCTCACGTATTTCTGGCTGCTTTGCTGCTCAGTCTGCCCTTCCTCATTGTGTTCTATATATATAACACCCAGATAATCTCTTCGCTAAAACAGATGAAAGCCGATGAACTGGAATCAATTGCTGAGCTTAAAATTGATCAGCTTGAAAGCTGGCGACAGGAGCGGACGCTTGATGCCTCGGTTATCAGCCGCTCGGCTCTGATAGTTGCCTCTGTTAAGGAATATATCCGGACTGGTTCACCCGCTCTTGCCGCCGACCTGAAACAGCGCGTTGACTGGCTTTTTACCAACAAAGAGTATGTCACGATTTTCTTTACAAACACCGCCGGGGTATCAATTCTTGGCACGCCTGAAACTTCCTCCTGTCTTGACCCCATTTTGACAGGAATGATAAAGAACGTGCTCACCAGCAGGGAAATAACCCACAGCAATTTTTATTTCTGCCGTGAGCATAACAGCATTCATTATGATATCCTGGCTCCGCTTACAGACCAAAACGGAGCTGTAATAGCGGTGATGGTCATAAGGGTTGCCCCCGACCGTTATCTATATCCGTATATACAGTTGTGGCCGGGCAGCAGCAGGTCATTTGAAACTCTTATAATAAAACGGGAAGCGGACAGTGTTGTCTTCCTTAATGAACTTCGCCACAAAAAAAACACTGCTCTCAGTTTACGCATCTCAATCACCCGTAAAGATGTTGTCGCGGTCATGAGCGCACTCGGCAAAACCGGGTTTGCCGAAGCGGTTGACTACCGGGAGGTTCCGGTTCTTATTTATACCGCGCCGGTGCCCGGATCAGACTGGTTTCTGGTTGCTAAAATTGACCGGGATGAGGTATTCAGAGATATATACTTCTTTTCATGGGTTGCGGCTGGCTTTGCCGTGTTTGTTCTTCTTGCTGTTCTCTTCGGGCTTTTCTGGCTCTATCACCTTAACCAGCGCAATATATACAGGAAAAACTGTGAAGTTGAGCAGACACACAGGACGGTGCTGCAGAGTATTGGTGATGCTGTAATTACAACAGACAAACAGGGGAACATCAGTTTTATGAATCCCGTTGCCGAAAAGCTGACCGGCTGGAGTTATGCTGAGGCACTCAAAAAACCGTTTGACAGCATATTTTCCTTAATTGACGAGGAAACGCAGCAGCAGAGGGTAACACCGGTGGCCGAGGTTTTGAATAGCGAAAAACCGGTAATGCTGGAAGGAAATATCCTCCTCCTGACGAAGAGCAACTCACTGATACCGGTTGCTGATAGCTGCTCTCCGGTTTTTGATGAAAACAACAAGATAACAGGCACAGTACTGGTTTTCAGAGACCAACGCTCCGCACGGCTGCGTACACGGCTGATGAATGTGCATTTGGAACTGCTTGAATTTGCCGCCGACCACTCTCATCATGAAGTTGTGGTTAAAGCTCTTGATGAACTTGAGCTGCTTACCGGAAGCGCTATTGGTTTTCTTCATTTTATTGAACCCGATCAGGAAACTATTTCGCTTCAGACCTGGTCAACCCGGACAAGCCAGGGGGGCTGCCACACCGGAGATGGGAAGCAGCATCAGGATATTAGCCGGGCCGGCATCTGGGCTGAATGTATATATACTAAAGAACCGGTTCTGCACAATAATTATGAAGCTACATTGCATAAAAAGGGCTGCCCGGAGGGGCACCCCGCGCTGATCCGCGATATGGTGGTTCCCCTTATCAGAAACGAAGTGGTTGTGGCAATAATCGGTTTGGGCAACAAACAGGAAGATTACAACCAAACCGATATAGAAATCACTTCATATTTCTCCGGATTTATCTGGGAAATCAGTGAAAAGAAGAGAATTCAGTCTGAAAAGGAAGAACACGACCGCAAGTTCTCAGCACTCTTTTCTTCAACGAACGATGGCATCGCGCTGTACGAACTGCTGTTTGATGAAAAGGGTGTTCCGTATGACTATAAAATTATTGATGTTAACCGTGCGTACGAAAGCCAGACGGGGCTGACTGCCGCGGAAGTGAGAAACAAAACCTCCCGTCAGGTTTATAATACCTCCGAACCCCTGTATTTTGATATATACAAAGATACGGCAATAAACGGTGTAGCCCATGTGTTTGAAAAGTATTTTCAGGAAGTGGATAAATACTATTTAATATCTTGCTTTCAGACGGGTGAAAACCAGTTTGCAACCAGCTATCAGGACCTTACTGGTCTTAAAAAGGCAGACATGGCATTCCGCGAGAGCGTGCGTGCCTTTAATACCATGATTGACAATCTCAGCGGTGTGGTTTACCGCTGCAAGAATGACCACGACTGGACGATGGAGTATATAAGCGAGGGTATAGAAAAGCTGAGCGGATATGCCAAGTCAGACTTCACGCTAAATGCCGTAAGGACCTATAACTCACTTATTCACCCGGATGACCAGCAGATGGTATGGAAAGTTATACAATCCGCCATTGCAATGCAGACCCCCTACGTTGTTGAGTACCGCATTATTAGCGCCCTTAATGAAACCAAGTGGGTTTGGGAACGGGGGAGGGGAGTCTTTGAGGGAAACCGGCTTATGGCTCTGGAGGGGTTTATATCTGATATCACCCAGACAAAACTGGCCGAAGATGAAATTCGCCACATCAACCGGCTTTATGCCATGCTAAGCCAGACGAACAAAGCGGTGGTCAAACAGCTTGATCCGGAAAGTTTGTTTGCTGAAATTTGCCGCATTGCAATTGAAGCGGGTAAATTTTCCTTCGCCTGGGTGGGGCAGCTTGATGAAACAGGTAATAAACTTATCCCGATTCATTATCGGGGGGTTGGCGCAGAGATTATTTTGGAGCGAATTGGGTTGGCAAAGGAGGAGGAGTTCGGCTGCATTCCCTGTGTCCAGGCAGTTCTGGAAAACAGAATTATTGTTCAGAATAATCTACACTCTCTCCATGAAGAATCGTTTATTGCCGCTCATCCGGCAATGAGTCAACTGCGCTCCGTTGCCTCTGCTCCGATTCAGATTGACGGAATAAGCCGGTGTGTTCTGGCTGTCTTCTCATCAGAAGTAAATTTCTTCCGCCAGAAGGAGCTTAATCTGCTTGAAGAAATAGGATTTGATATTACTTTTGCGATTGCAAATTATAAACAGGAACTTCATAGAAAAGAAGCGGTTCGACTGATACAGGAAAGCGAACGAAAATTCTCTGATCTCTATGAATACTCACCCGATATGTTTCTTTCGGTTGACCTGAAGACGGTGAGAATTATTCAGTGCAACCAGACCATCTGCACTCTGACCGGATATACAAAAGAAGAACTTATAGGCAGACCGGTTGCAGAACTTTATCACCCGCGTTCTCAGAAGAGTTTTAAGAAGAATGTTGAAATATTTAAGCGTGATGGAAAAATAGTCAACTCCGAAATGGAAGTGATACGAAAAGACGGCTCCATCATGAATGTTCTGCTGAACTCATCAGCCGTTTATGATGTCAGTGGTAACATAATAAGCAGCCGCTCGGTCTGGCGGGATATTACCGCCCAGAAGAAGCTTGAAGCCGAGGAGCAGCGCCTTTGGAATATCCTGAAGAGCAGTCTCAATGAAATATATATCTTTAACCGGTCTGACTTTCGCTTCCGGTTTGTAAATGAAGGAGCTCTGAAAAATTTAGGGTATTCAGCGGAGGAGATGGCGCGAATGACCCCATACGACCTGAACCCGGAGATAAACACAGAGGAATTAGAGGGGGTAATGAAGCCGCTGTTTATGAAAGAAAAGGAGCAGGTTGTATTTGTACACCGGCATAAGCGGAAAGATGGTTCGATATATGATGTAGAGATTTATCTGCAGCTTTTTCCTTATGAGAACGATGAAATATTTGTTGCTATGGTAATGGATATTACTGAGAAGAAAAAAGTTGAAGAAAGACTAAGTGTTAGCGACAGGATTTTTCAGTATTCACTCGACCTGCTTTGCGTGGCGGGATTTGACGGATATTATAAAATTCTGAACCCCGCCTTTGAAAAAATACTCGGGTGGACTGTCGAAGAACTGCTCGCAAAACCGTGGGATGATTTTGTTCACCCTGAAGACCGGCAGGCAAATCTTCACGTGAAAAGCATATTGGTGGGCGGTAACGAGATTTTTCAGTATGAAAACCGCATTATCTGCAAAGATGGTTCAATAAAATGGCTCGCTTGGAACGCCTACCCCTATACCAAGGAGGGAATTATTTTTGGTGTTGCTCATGATATTACCAAACGAAAACTGTTGGAAGAATCTATTAAAGAGAGCGAGGAGCGTTACCGTAAACTGATTGAAGTTTCTCAGGATGCTATATATATAAACTTTAATAATGAAATTGTGTACGCCAACCCTGCTATGGTAAAATTAGTTTGTGCTGAAGGCAATGAACAGATTCTCGGAAAATCTCCGTTTGAATTCTTTCATCCGGATTTTCACGACACAATAAAGAACCGGATTTCACATGCTCTCGCAACGGGAGAATATGGTCAGGCAGCAACCAGACGTTTGCTCTGTCTGGATGGCAGCCAGATAGATATCGAAGCAACAGCAACGCCGTTCTCATATAAAGCGGGCACCGCAATACTGGTTGTGCTGCGAGACATAACCGAGCGCTTACGATATGAAAACGCGCTTCAGCAAAAAATTAAAGAATTGGAAATCTTTAACAGACTCTCCGTTGGCAGAGAGCTTCAGATGATTGAGTTAAAACAAAAAATAAACGAACTTTCAGGAAAACTTGGTATAGACCCTGTCTATAAACTTGACTTTCTGAAAGGCGACCCGATCGGTGAGACCAACGCCTCGGCAAACAGGAGCAGCGCAGATGAAAACGAGTAACCCTGCCGCATTTTCCGGATTCCTGATGGCGGTCTTAAAAAACTTCACGGATGCCAGAGCATCACAAAGCACGAGAAGAGTAAACCAGTATATATGACAGAACGCGGCTTAAAAGACAAAGTAAATCTTCTTCAGTTAGAAAACGAAAATCTTAAAAAAGAAATTCTCAATCTGAGAGAAACTCTTTATGCAAAGGGGAAGAGAGAGACCGGTGCGCCCGGTCAGTCACGGAGAGCCGGCGAACAGGAGCCATCCTCCTTATCAGAAGAAGCTATACACCGGCTGATACCGGGAGTAATGAACGAGGCGGTCTTTACGCTTGACGCCCGCGGCACCATTCTTTTTTGCAACAGAAAGTTTTCAGAATTCCTTAACCAGCCCCCGGATAAGCTCACGGGCGCTGATATTTTTAATTATATACCGGAACAACAGCATGACCGGTTCAGATATCTTATAAACCAGGGGTTGGTTTCAAAAGGTTCCGGTGAGATTGTTTTCATCCCCTCATCACCGGGCGTGCAGATACTTTTCCGGCTTGATATATATCCACTTCCCTCCTCTCTGAATGGCGGTGTGTGTGTTGTTTGTACTGATATAACACTGCTCCGAAAAACAGAGGAAGAATTGTTTCTTGCAAAGTCTGAGCTTGAGCAGCGAATTAACCAGCGAACCGAAGAGCTGAAGAGTATTAACAAAGAACTGAACAGTGCGCGCGTTGCAGCACTGAATATGATGCAGGACGCGGTTGAGGCAAAAAGCATAGCTGAAAAACTAAACTCTGATCTGATGAATGAAATAGCCGGGCGAAAACAGTTTGAGCAGGCGCTCAGTCAGAGCGAAGAACGGTTCAGACATCTGTTTGAAGAAAATCTGGCTATTATGTATATGTCTGACGCAAAAACCGGGCGCATTCTTGATGTGAACAATGCCGCGGTTGCATACTATGGGTGGAGCAAAGAGGAAATGCTTACAAAATCTATATTTGATTTCAACACGCTACCCGCCGAGCAGCTTAAGCAGGAGATTGAAAAGGCCGCCTTAAGCAATCAGATTCATTTTGAGTTTCAGCACAGGCGTGCTGACGGCACCGTCCGTGATGTTGAAGTGTTTTCAAGCCGTCTCAAGCTGAAGGATGAATATTTTCTCCATTCAATTATTATTGACATAACTGAAAGAAAACGCATTCAGCAGATTAACACACTGCAGCACAGTCTGGCCGTTGCAGTGGTAAATTCCGATTCAATTACCGAGCTGCTGGATGTTATCCTGCATGAACTGACCGGGCTGATTGATATCAAAAACCTCTACTTTGCAACCTATAACGAGGAAACAAGAATGCTGAGGGATATATACAGCCGCGATCAGATGGATACGATTGAGGAATGGAGCGCGGAAAACTCACTGACAGGACTGATTCTTAATCAGAAAGGACCTCTTTTACTTCACAAAGAAGAGATTCTTGAACTTATGGAAAAAGGCAGCGTTGAGCTTATCGGTACTCTGCCTGAAGTATGGCTTGGGGTTCCGCTCATTTCCGGTGAAAGTAAAAAAGGCGCGGTAGTTATACAGAGTTATGATGACCCCGAAGCGATTAATCAGACCACCATTGAGATGCTCGAAGTAATTGCCCATGAGCTGGTTATTTTTCTTGACAGAAAATATGCGCAGGAACTTGCCTTTAAGTTAACCAAGGCAATTGAACAGAGCCCGGTGAGTGTTATTATCACCGACCGGCTGGGTAATATCGAATATACCAATCGGCATTTTACTATTACAACCGGATATACCCCCGAAGAGGTGAAAGGAAAAAATCCCCGCATTTTAAGTTCCGGAGAAACAACAAAGGAAGTATATCAAGAATTATGGACAACCATACTTTCAGGCAAAGACTGGCACGGTGAGATTCACAACAAAAAGAAAAATGGTGAACTTTTCTGGGAAAATGTGGTTATTTCGCCCGTGGTTAACACGCGGGGCGAGATAGTAAACTTCTTTGCAATTAAAGAAGATATAACCAGCCAAAAGGCAATGCTTGAAGAACTCATCTCCGCTAAAGACAAAGCAGAACAGATGAGCCGGCTTAAGTCAAGCTTCCTGGCGAACATGAGCCACGAGCTGCGGACGCCGCTTATCGCAATCCTTGGTTTCTCAGAGATTCTGATGGATGAATCTAAAGATGAATACGACAAAGAAATGTCTCAGCTTATACACAAAGGAGGAATCCGTTTGCTTGAAACCCTGAACCTTATCCTTAACCTTTCAGCCATAGAAGCAAATAAAGTTGATGTGAAGAATGAAATAGTTGACTCTCATATTGTACTGGGTGAGGTGATTCAGCTCTTCGGCGCAATGGCCTCAAAGAAGGACATCACACTTGAGAAGAGGTTAAACGCACACTATTCAATGCTGCTGACCGACCGTCAGATGTTCACCCAGATTTTTAATAATCTGTTGAACAACGCAATCAAATTTACAAACCAGGGAGGTGTTACCATCAGTACAAAAAATGCTGGAAGTAAAATAGTTATCAGTGTTGTTGATACCGGCATTGGCATCTCAGAAGCAGATCAGCAGATCATCTGGGAAGAGTTCCGTCAGGCAAGTGAGGGCTATAACAGAAGCTTTGAGGGGACGGGGCTTGGGCTTACCATCACGCGCAGCTTTGTAAACAAACTTGGCGGCGAAATCTCACTTGAAAGTGAACTTTACAAGGGCACAACCTTTACCGTTACCTTCCCTCTCTGGGGTGAAGGAGCTCACCAGAGCATCCTGCCAAACCCCGACACCGAAGAACACGAACCGGAACCGGTTATTGAACCCGCTTCAGTTCTGCCCGCGCTTCTGATGGTTGAGGATGATGACAATGCGGTCAATCTGGTGCGGATGATAACCAGAGGTATATATACCGTTGACCATGCCCGCACCTCGGAAGATACACTGACCGCCGTCCGCGAGAAGAAGTATGACATAATTCTTATGGATATAAACTTAGGGAGGGGGGGCAGCGGAGTGGTTGTCACAAAACAAATAAGGCAGATTGAGGAGTATAAAGATACCCCCATTGTAGCCCTGACCGCGTTTGCTCTGCTGGGAGACAGGGAAGAATTTTTGTCAGCCGGCTGCACACACTACCTCTCCAAACCGTTTAACAAAAAACAGCTCCTGGCTTTGCTGAAGGAAATAAGCGAGAAAGAATTATGAAATTTGAAGTATGAATTATGAATTTGGGGGCTGGGTTAAACTTCCCGACTTAAGCCAATTAGTGCGGTATTTTTAATAAAATATTTGATTCAAACCCTGAAATTAAATCATAATGCAAGAATCAAAACAAACCTCACTTCAACCCGCCCCGGTGTCCGAGCGAAGCCGAGGTCTGGTGTCCGAGCGAAGCCGAGGTCTGGTGTCCGAGCGAAGCCGAGGTCTGGTGTCCGAGCGAAGCCGAGGTCTGGTGTCCGAGCGAATCCGAGGTCTGGTGTCCGAGCGAAGCCGAGGTCTGGTGTCCGAGCGAAGCCGAGGTCTGGTGTCCGAGCGAAGAGTTCCCTATAAAATTCATACTTTATAATTCACACTTCAAAAATATTAATATGGACCGTACACGCTATTACCGTTGCCAAAATACTGCTGGCGCAAATGTTCAAAAACAACGCTGGTCTTTAGTTCAATATCTTCGTTCTTATAAGTTGGCTCTGGCAGCTCATTAAAAAGCGTATTACTCACATGAGTAAAAACCGCCGCGGTTGTTTCTGCTTTTTCTGACCAGAGTTCAACACGCAGCTTGCCCTTCTTTAACTCATCAAGCAGGGTAATGGCAATTTCTTTTACTTTATTTTTCTCATCTTTGTTTAGTTTTTTCCCCGATCGCAGGATATCAAAAATTGCCTTTTGTTCGTCGCTCAGACCTTCGCGTTTTGTATCAACTTCTTCTTCAGAATAAGACTTCACCAGTTCAACCAGCCGCCGGAATGTGTCTTTTATAACATCATCATCCTTTCCGCGGTTATAGTCGTTAATAATTTCCTGATAGCGATTATAAAAATCCACCGTCAAAGGGTTCCGTGATGTCATTTGATTAAGGCGATATTCAATTTTTCTTTTGAGGGAGTGCACGGCTTCTTTTTTGTGCTCCGCTTTCAGAAAATATTTTTCAAGGAGTTCCATGTCCAGACCGCTCAGGTCAATCGGCTCTGAGGGTTTTGTCAGCGCATCCCGAACGGCGTTTTCGATTGATTCATCAACCACTGCCTGAATTTTACTCATCAGCCCGGAAACATCAGCGCTTTCAATGTTCCCTTCAATCTTCGTATAGATTACATCTATCGCGTTCTTTTTGGGCGCATACTCCTTAAGTGTTTTGTCCGGTTGCAAAGCCCGGTATTTCTTAAACACATCGCGTGCAAGAATGAGGAATTTCTGTTTAGTTACATCGTTTGTATATACTGCGTTTACCGCCTTGTCTATCGCGAGAATTTTCTGCAGCCCCTCAGAGGTAATCAAATCCTGCAGATCGAAACCAATTTCATCGGCCATAAATGTTTCAACGGCAAGCAATGAGTGCTCCAACTGCTTTATTAACTCTTCTTTTGGCTTAACCGGGGCTTCCGGATTTTCTGCTCGTCCGGCGCCCCCACCGGCACCGTAAACAGCAAGAGCATCAAGAAGCGCGGTGTAGGTTTCAATGTAATCCACTATCAAACCGTTATTTTTTCCCTCGTTAATTCTGTTTGCGCGCGCTATTGCCTGCATAAGGGTGTGAGACTTGAGGGGCTTGTCTATATATAGGGTTGAAAGGGAAGGAACATCAAATCCGGTAATCCACATGGCGCATACGATAACCAGCCGGAAGGGGTCGTTTTCATCCTTAAATCTGGTTTCAAGATCCTGCGTGTTCATTTTTTCGCGGTGCGGTTCTATATCAAGACCCCAGTTATTGAACTTCTGAATTTCATTTTGTTCCGGGCTGACCACCACACAGATTTCAGTTTCCCTTATCCACTGCAGTTCGCGCCTTATTGCAAGCCACTCCTGATCCCCATAGTCCTGTTTCTTTATCTTTTTTTCGAGTTCCTCAATATTCTGGCTCCAGTGTTTTTGTATCAGATCATACATTTTTACCGCTGTCAGTTTGTCCAGCGCGATGAACATTCCCTTCCCTTTATATCCGCGGTTACAGAAATGCCAGACCACATCTTTGGCTATTGCGTTCAGCCGTTTTTTTGCCGTAAGAACCGGGTACTCTCTTGCAAAAAGCTGCTGAATTCTGCTTCGCTGGTCACTGTCAAGATCTTCCCCCTCAGAGTCAAGCACCGCGCGTATCTGATCATTGAGTGCCGGATTTTTAAGCCCGAGATACTCCCCCCGGTTTTCGTAATAGAGGGGAACCGTTGCGCCGTCATCCACACTCCGTTTGAAATCATAACGGGAAACATAATCACCAAATATCCGCTTGGTTAATTCATCATCCTTAAAAAGAGGAGTTCCGGTGAAGCCGATGAATGAAGCATTGGGGAGTGCGTTGCGCAGGTTCATTGCAAGTTGACCGCCCTGTGTGCGGTGAGCTTCATCAGAGATTACAATAATGTTCTGGCGCCGGGTTATCTCTTCATCAAAGTTAAATTTATGTATCAGAGTGAATATATACCGGTGCTCTGAGCCGAGCATATCTTTAAGATGGACTGCGCTTGTTGCTTTTAATGAATCTTTTGAACCTGCCTTAAGCCGGGGTACTGCCCCGACCGCGCCGAATGTTCCGTATATCTG
>JADLAF010000169.1 GCA_020848375.1 Ignavibacteriaceae bacterium | reverse complement strand
CGGGTATGAAGCCCGGCGGGATTGATTATCTGCACTTTCTTCTCAATCACACTATTTCTCCCTCTTAATCAGGGAAAAAGTAAGTTCATGAAAGAACTCTCTCTTTTCTTTATTCTTGATACCATTCAGATTTTCAAGTGCTATACTGGAATAGCGGATAATTTCCTTTTTCGATTTGGCAATGGCTCCGGTGCGTTCAAATATATCTCTGAACCGGCTAATTTCGGATTCCTGTATCCCCTTGTTTCTGATAAAAAGTTCTAGTTCACGTCTGTCAGCTCCCTCAGAATTTTTCAAAGCAGTTAAAAAGAGAAAGGTTTTTTTCCCCTCAATAAGATCACCGCCGCATTTTTTACCGGTACTGGTTGAGTCACCAAGCAGGTCAAGCAAATCATCCTGAATCTGGAATGCAATGCCAAGATTCCTGCCGAAGTCAGACATCCTTTGTATATATGCCGTCTTTGCACCCGCGAGAATTGCACCGAGTTCACAGCACATCTGCATCATCGCGGCGGTTTTTTTGGTGATCATGGTTATATATTCGCTCACCTTAACAGACTGCCGGAGTTCAAATTCCTTGTCCAGACTCTGCCCTTCGCAGACTTCAATTAGTCCGGTGGTAAAGGATGAAACAGCCCTTCCTCCTTTTGCTCCGGCATCCTTAAGCAGATACTCGTATGCAATAGCAAGAAGACTGTCCCCGGCTAAAATTGCGGTACTTATGTCATATTTGATATGCAGTGTTGGCAGCCCGCGCCTTGTATCAGCATTATCCATTATATCGTCATGCACCAGAGTAAAGTTATGAAGCATTTCAACAGAGAGCGCCGCATTCATGCATGTATTGATATCACCCCCGGCTGCATCTGCTGAAGCGAGCACCAGCACAGGTCTGAGTCGTTTACCGGGACTGGATAATATATAATCAGCCGGCATATATAATGAGCCGGGCTTCCGCTTCGGGAAAACTTTTTTTATTTCTTTTTCTACCTGCCTGCGGTAAAGGTCGTATGTACGGTCAAAATCCATCTATATGGCTCAGTAATATTTTTCGTAACGAATAAGCTTTTTATTGCGGAACTCAGGAAAAGTCTGAGCTCCGGTAAGATACATGATTTTTTTGAGAATGCTTCCCCACTTTTCAAACATCGAGACAACCCCATCCGGTCCTTCTTTATCAAGTGCTATCAGTGCTGTTCTTGCTGTGGCCGCAAAATCTGCACCAAGAGCAATTGCTTTTGCCGCAATTAAAGCATCATTAATTCCACCGGAACCGATGAGAAGAAAGTTTTTCTTCTTTTTCAATTTCCCTAAAGCTTTGATGCAATAAGAACTTGGCAGCCCCCAATCCCAGAAGATCTCTGTTTCTTCATCCTTCCTTTTACTTCTTAGAAACTCCACACCTGACCAACTGGTTCCCCCTGCACCCGCGGAATCAATGGCAGATGCCCCCAACTTAAGTAGCATGGCAGCGGTGCCATCACTGATTCCGGAACCAACTTCCTTTGCGATAACGGGAATTTTTATATATTTAACAAATTCCGCAAATCCTTCATCAAGCCGCGCCCACTCAGGTTCACCATGCTTCTGAAAAAGTTCCTGCAGAGGATTAAAATGCACAGCAATGGCATTCATTTTAATCTCTTCTGAGATTTTCAATAGTTTTTCAAAACCTTCCCTCTTGGTAATCTGAGCAATTCCGATATTCCCAATGAGTGGCACGTCAGGTGCTAATGACCGGATATCATGAAAGATGTGGTCATGCTCATCCGTATTCAGAGCATAACGCATACTTCCAAGACCCAAAGGTATTGAAAGCTGAGAGGCAGCAACAGCCAGTTTCCTGTTGATATTATTTGTTTCATCCGTACCCCCTGTCATGCAGGAAATCATGAAAGGCAGGGATGAGGTGAAGCCAAAAAACTTTGTTTTAAGTGAGATTTTCACCACAGACACAGGCGTGGCAGCGTTATGAATGAAATCATACAGCTCGAACCCGGAGGTTTTTTTTCTGAAAGCGACCTTGTCAGTAAGACATAATTGCAGGTGCTCCCGCTTCCTTTTTGCCAGATCCTTTGCCATACCTTGAAAATTAATTTATCCTGAAAGATAAAAAAAATAGCGTAAAAATTCAGTTTTTATTCTTAAAAAGGCGCTTTTTTCGGTGGATAATCTCATCAACGGGCATCAGTCCCCTCACCGAATTCCCGAGAAAAATACGGTCACAGATGCCAAGTTCAGCGTCTGTGATATTTCTCTCTAATATCTTTCCCTCTTGGAACATTTTCTGCCTTAAAACGCCGTTCAACAGCCCCTCAGTCACCTCAGGGGTGAAGAGTTGACCATTCATTTCATAGAAGAAATTTGTCCAGCTCCCCTCTGTAATTCTGCCATGTTCATTCATAAAAATCACTTCATCGTATCCCCTCTGAAGCGCTTCTCTGAACTCATATATGTAAAAACCCCTCGCCGTGGTTTTGAAATAGAGCTCAGTCTCTCCAGAATCCACTGGTGAGGGTGATAAGAAAATCCGCAGTTTTCTGGTAATTTTCTCATAAGGTCTTTGAAGAGTTTCAATTTCTCCCCATTTTCCTATCAGCACTTTAATAATTATCTCCTGACCCTGGACCAGACTTTCTGTCAGGGTCTTCTTAATTCCCTGCTCGTCATACTTGAAGAGGAAATATTCAGCGGTCTTTTTCATACGGCTGAGGTGAAGCTCAAGCAGCGGTATTGATTCTCCATCAAAATACATAGTCTCAAATATCAGGAAGTCCCGGTGTCTGCGGGTCAGGAATTCCCCCTTTTTCTGCGTTTCAGCATATTCCGCATCCGCCGTGCTGTCCCATACCACTCCGCTTCCGAGAGGAAGCACACCGCGATAAAGATTTTTCTTCTCCGTATCAGTTTTTATCTCGGCGGTTCTAATTGCAACATTTGAAGTGATTCCCTCCGGAGTGAAAAGAAAAATACTTCCGGTATATAATCCCCTTTTCCTCCGTTCAATTTTGTTAATTATTTCCATTGACCTGAATTTAGGTGCTCCTGTTACTGAGCCACAGGGGAAGAGTGCTGTGATGATGTCGGTCAGTCCTGTTCCCTTTCGTAATTTCCCCGTAACATACGAAACCATTTGATGCACCGTCTCCAGAGTTTCAATCTCAAATAGCCTTTCTGCTTTAACACTGCCGAACTCACAAATTTTCCCGATATCATTTCTGAGCAGGTCAACAATCATCAGGTTTTCAGCCCGGTCTTTTTCACTGTTTCTGAGAAGCACTTTATGCTTTTCATCTTCCAGAAGGTTTTTC
The DNA here is from genome assembly GCA_020848375.1 of Ignavibacteriaceae bacterium. GTDB lineage: Bacteria > Bacteroidota > Ignavibacteria > Ignavibacteriales > Ignavibacteriaceae > H2-BAC3. The sequence goes on along the minus strand of JADLAF010000169.1, from coordinate 8,643 downwards.
CCTCTCCTGATTGTCCCCTTCATTGGGGCTGCGGTAATCTCATCCCCTTTGACTTTGAAAAACAGTTCCGGCGACACGGAGACAATAATTTTTGAGCCAGTGTTGATGACAGTTATATACTGTGCCGATTGTTTCTTAAGTAAATCTGCGATGAACGTAAGCAAGTCACCCTCAAGTGAAAAACAGAATTCTGTAGTCAGGTTTATCTGATAGGTTTCTCCACTGGCAATATACTCCTTAAGCCGTTCAATTTTTTTTCTGTAGTCATCCAATGAATCAGACAACTGCTGGTTGAGGATTTTGTAATGTCTTTTCTTTTTCAGAGCAGGAGACAACGATTCGGAATCAAAGATTTCTGTATTTTCTTCACTGTACTCATAATAAATGCCTGTGACTGGGGAATCGGTGAAATCAAGATGTGCCATTTTGGTTTCCAGCCGGAAGCCAAATTCATAATCGAGTATGAGAGTGCCATACGCTGAGGGATTGAGTTCCCTTCGGTTTTCAATTTCCCGGATATCATCAATATCCCCGACCTCTTTCACATAAACGGGCTTCCGGAAGAGCAGAGTTTTTGCATCCGGATAGACAGGCGGAGTAAAGAACAGTGCATTCCCCCTGCCGCTGAGCACCCAGCGAAGTAATACGCTTATTTCAGTAAGGATTTCCATATTCCTGTTAAGTAATTACGATATTTCTTTTTATTTTCAGCCCGTCAAGTTTATAATTTCATAGTGCAATATACTGGAAAGCAATAATGCATAAACCACGTCTTCAATTCTGGCAAATCTGGAATATGAGTTTCGGATTCCTCGGAATTCAGTTCGGGTTCGCTCTGCAAAATGCCAATGTCAGCCGGATTTTCGAAACACTGGGGGCTTCCATTGATGAACTGCCGATTCTCTGGATTGCTGCACCCACAACAGGTCTTCTGGTTCAGCCAATCGTCGGATATCTTTCAGACCGGACCTGGAGCAGATTAGGCAGACGCAGACCGTTTTTCCTTGCCGGAGCGATTCTTTCATCCATTGCCCTCATCGCCATGCCTCACTCCCCGGCTCTCTGGGTTGCAGCCGGAATGCTCTGGATGATGGATGCCTCAATAAATATTTCAATGGAGCCATTCAGAGCTTTAGTTGCGGACCTTCTTCCCTCGGATCAGAGAACCTCCGGATTTGCGGTACAGTCCTTTTTCATCGGGACCGGTGCTGTAGTTGCCTCAGCACTCCCTTATATCTTCACCAACTTCTTCGGAATTGCAAACACAGCAGAGCCGGGTATAATCCCCCCTTCGGTAAAGTATTCATTTTATGTAGGCGCGTTTGCGTTCATAACAGCCATAACCTGGACGGTACTGAAAACAAAAGAGTATCCTCCGCCTGATATGGAAAAGTTCCTGAAGGAGAGAGAAGAAACCAAGGGATTCATGAAGGGGGCGGCTGATATATTTAGTTCCCTCATTTCTATGCCCCGGACAATGAAACAGCTCGCGGTCGTGCAGTTCTTTTCCTGGTTTGCGCTTTTTGCGATGTGGATATATACCACCAATGCTGTTGCCAACCATATCTACGGTGCAACAGATGCTTCATCAAAAGAATATAATGATGCCGGTGACTGGGTGGGAATTCTTTTTGCCGCCTATAATTTATTTGCTGCCCTCTTCGCATTCCTTCTTCCCGTTATTGCGGCAAAGACCAGCAGGAAAACTGTTCATGCTTTAAGTTTAGTCATCGGCGGACTTGCCCTTATTTCATTCTACTATATAAAAGACCCGAATATGCTAATTGTTTCAGAAATGGGTATCGGGCTTGCCTGGGCATCCATTCTTGCCATGCCCTATGCTATTCTGGCCGGATCACTGCCACCTGAGAAAACAGGCGTATATATGGGTATATTTAACTTTTTTATAGTTATACCGCAGATTGTAGCTGCCGGAATTCTTGGATTTTTTGTAAAAAGATTTTTTGAAGGTGAGTCAATTTACGCGCTCATCCTCGGCGGTGCATCAATGATAATAGCCGCGCTTCTCACGCTTCGGGTTGAAGATAAAGATTAATAAAGAAAGGTCGTTATGACAGACAAAATTAAGGAAATTGTTGCCGGATTTAAAAAATCCTTTTGGGTTGCTAACATTATGGAGCTCTTCGAGCGAATTGCTTATTACGGTCAGGCAACTATTCTCAGTATATATCTTCGTGATTATCTGAAATTCACCGAGGGGGAAGCAGGTCAGCTTAGCTCGATATTCGGAGGACTTATCTACTTTCTTCCTATCTTCGCCGGTGCAATAGCAGACAAAATCGGGTTCAGAAAAGCGTTCATGTTTGCCTTTTCTGTTCTTGCATTCGGTTACTTCCTGATTGGCTCGGTCGCGATGGATCAGTTCTCCGGGCTCTACAGCAATATGGACAGATTCCCGCTGCTGGTTGCTATTCTTGTTTTCACTGCAATTGGGGGCTCGTTTATTAAACCCAGCGTACTTGGCACCATCGCTTTCACCAGTACAGAAAAAACCAAATCGCTTGGATACGCAATCTATTACTGGCTTGTAAATATAGGCGGAGCAGTTGGTCCCCTCATTGCGTATTTCGTGAGAGACTCTATCGGCATCCAGGCAGTATTTGTAGTATCAGCCATAAGCTGCCTTTTAATGGTTATATCAACCTTTATCTTTTTCGAAGAACCGACAACTGCCGATCAGAGAACAACAAAAAGTTTGGGTGAACTTTTTATGAACCTGCTCAGAGTTCTTTCTAATTTCAAGTTTATGATATTCCTGACCATATTTGCCATGTACTGGCTGATGTTCTGGCAGATTTTTATCATTATCCCCTATTACGTAACAGATTTTATCTCAAAGGATGCTCCGTTTGAGCTCATCCAGTCCGTGGGCGCGTGGTCAATAATACTTCTGCAGCTTGTCATAAACCGCCTTACTAAAGATATCCGGACGATATATGCCATTATCCTTGGCTTTGCAATTTCAGCTTTCTGCTGGGGAATTATTTTCCTCAACCCGACAATTCCAATGGTAATTGCAGGATTAGTTGTATTCTCGATCGGAGAACAGACTCAGGCACCAAGATATTATGAATATATCGCAGACATTGCACCAAAGGGGCAGGTTGGTCTTTTCCAGGGATACGCATTCCTGCCGGTGGCTATGGGGTGGGTTTTCGGCGGAACCATGGGCGGCTACCTTTATGAAACTTTTGCAAAAGCTCAGAACAATCCAAATGCTATCTTCCTGATATTATTTGGCATTGGTGTCTTTGCGACTCTTTGCATGTTTTTATATAATATACTCTTTAATAAAACATCTTCACATACTACGTAAAGGTATCTTAATTGTTTAAAAAATTCTCGTTTAATTTCTGGGTCGTTATCTTCATGGAATTTGTGGAGAGAGGGTCCTACTATGGAGTTATGTCCATACTATCTGTATATATGATTCTTGAGACCCAGAACGGTGGTCTTGGATATTCTAAGGAGGGAGTGGGCGTCATCAAAAGCGTTATCACTCCCATCCTTTATATACTCCCGATTCTATCCGGAACAATTGCCGACAGGTTTGGGTACCGCAAAACGCTGATGTTCGCTTTTTCAGTAATGAGTCTTGGTTATTTTGCAACCGGCCTGGTTACTGCGTACGAGCAAGTGTTTTTAGCTCTTATCCTGATGGTGGTGGGAGCAGGTACTTTTAAGCCCGTTATTTCAGGAACCATTGCAAGAACCACTGACGAAAGCAACTCCACACTTGGATTCGGTATCTTTTATTGGTCAATCAATCTGGGGGCATTCCTCTTTCCGCTCATACTTGTCCCCCACCTGAAAGCAATATCATGGTCATATATATTCTTTATGGCGGCAATTGGAACCGGCTCACTGCTCTTGCTCAATTTATTTGTATATAAAGAACCCGAACGTCCCAAAAACACCAAGCCGATGAATCAGGTATTTAAGGAAATGCTGATGGTTCTAGGAGATTTCAGATTCATACTCCTTATCGTGCTTTATTCATCGTTCTGGATATTGTATTTCCAGATGTTTGACACCGTACTCTGGTTCCTCGGTGACTATATTGACGTTACACCGATGAATCAGGCAGTGAACTCTTTCCTCGGAATATTTATCTCGAACCCGAACTGGTCTTTTGATGCAGAACATGTTACAGTACTGAACGCATTTACCATTATTTCGCTTCAGCTTTTTATATCCAAAATCGTACAGAAGTTTAAAGCACTTCCAACCATGATAGCCGGTCTTGTGATGGGAACCATTGGTATTGCAATTCTGGCAATTTCAAACAGTATCTGGGTTTTCATGACGGGTATTATCGTATTCTCAATCGGAGAAATGACAGCACATCCAAAATTCCTCAGCTATGTCGGGATAATTGCTCCGCCTGACAAAAAAGCGATATACCTGGGTTATGCATTCCTCTACGGTGTTATAGGAAGCGGCGTTGGCGGAATCCTTGGCGCCACACTCTACACTCACTATGTGGACGGGCTAAACTCCCCCGCTACTATGTGGCTGATCTTCACCGGAATCGGGTGTTTCTCAATTATAGGGCTGCTACTTTATAATAAGTTTATTTTGAAGGGGAAGACGGCTTAGTCAGATAAGAGATATATAAAAAGGGCTGAGGTATTTTTAGCTCAGCCCTTTTTTTGTTAATGACCTGACCGCTGAGTAGAATTTGTATTGGACGACGAAGAATCCTTCACACTCATCCACAATACTGCGGAAATTAAAAGACTTACTCCTGCAACAATATAAATTATATTCTTGTTCTCTGCTGACTGTATAAAGCTGCCTACAACCAGACTCACAACAAGCTGGGGTATAACTACGGATAAATTAAATATCCCCATATAATACCCCATCCTGTTTTTGTCAACTTTCTCTGACATAATTGCAAATGGCAGACTCACAATTGCAGCCCAGCCAACTCCGGCAAATGCCATTGCTATATACATTTCCATTATACTGTTCGTCTGGAAGGCGATATAAAGATAAGCAAGTGCCATTACAAATAAACTTGTATAATGAGTCTTCACTCTGCCGAATCTGCTGCTCAGCTTTGAGAAAACTAATGCCGGTAAAATAAACCCGACGGTATTCAGCACCGCAAAAGAAATTGAAATCACCTGCCCGGTTTCAGCATCACTTGTGGTTTCGAGATTCTGTTGTATAAAACCAATTGTATAAACAAACATTGTCTGAACACCTATCCAGCTAAAACCATGAGCAAGATAGAGTTTCATCAGTTCACCAAAATTACTTTTTGCTGAATTTGCATCCTTGCCAGTTTCTTCCTCTGAAACCGTAAGTACTCTTGGTTCTTTAATGAAGAGTACCGGGAGAACGGAGAAAAGGAGAACAACCACAACACCTATATAGATTAAAACAATGTTTCCCCAGGTTGCTCCGATCACATAAGCCAGAACTCCAAAGAAACCGGATATCGTCTGCATCCAGGTATATCCCTTGGTTCTGTTATCACCTTCCGGAGTAACGTCTGCAATAATCGAACGGGTTGGATTAAAACTGATGTTAATGGCAAGGTCAAGCGTTAATGCAACAGCAGTTGCCACTATGATTAAATTAGTCAAACCAACTGCATCAGCTATCTCACCAATATTAGGCAGAGCAAGTAGCATGAGTGCAGCAATAGGTCCCCCAATGAAGATAAATGGCCTTCTCCGTCCTCCCCAGAACCAGACTTTATCGCTAATCATTCCGATAATCACTTGACCGAATATACCTGCTATGGGGCCTGCTGCCCAAACGTAGCCAATCTCGTGTAAATCAAGTCCGAACTTGGTTGAGAGTATCCAGCTTAATGCTGAAATCTGTACTGAAAGCGCAAACCCCATTGCGGTAGCCGGCAGACTTAACAAAGCATAAAATACTGTAGTAAGTTTTTTTTGCATCTCAAGCATATATTAACCTTTCACACTTCCGAGAGTAAGTCCGCTTACAAGCCACTTACTCAAAATGACAAACAAAATAACAACAGGAATACTTACAACAAGACTCGCAGCCGCATATAAGCCCCACTCTGTTGACAGGTTTGATTCAAAGGATTTAAGACCGAGCGGGAGTGTATATAAATTTGTATCCTGCAAGATCTGTGCAGCCACAATATACTCTGACCAGGCGGTCATGAATGAAAAAAGTGCGGTTATAACCAATGCCGGTGCAGCAAGAGGCAGAATGATTACATAAAACGCCTGCCAGCGGTTGCAGCCGTCAATTCTTGCGCTTTCTTCCAGACTGAAAGGGATAGTATCATAAAACCCCTTCATCTGCCAGACACAAAACGGCAGTGCTGTTGCCGAGTAAATAATAATAATGCCGAGATAACTGTTAATCAGCTCAAGTTTTATCAGCATTATATACATTGGCAGCAAAAGCATGGTTGCAGGGAACATCTGTGTGCCCATCAGACCAAGCATACTCATTTTTTTCCCGACAAAGTTGAACCGCGAGATGGCATATCCGGCTGTTGATGCAAGAACAACACCGGTAAAGGTTACTGTGAGCGATACAACAAGTGAGTTAACTATCCAGTTCAGAAAATCAGTCTTGGTAAAAAGATTGACATACTGCTGAAACGTCCAGTTATCAGGTATTACTGCCAGGGATGTTGATAGCAGTTTATCACCCGGCCTGATTGACATGGTGAACACGTTCAGGATCGGGTAAATTGCAATAACAGTAAAAAATATCAAAAATAAATATATTAATCCTTTGACTGAGTATTTCTTAAAGAAATATTTAATAGATACCCAAAGCTTAAGCCAAAAAGCTGTTAATAAAGTTAGCAAATTTCTATTTTTCATAGATCACCTCATTAATAGACAGATTCTGTTGCTTTTGTTTTCTTCTGGAAGAAATACCAGAAGAGAGCAAGGAAGATGAATAAAATCATACTGAAAGCAGCAGCATAACCATACCTGTAAAGGTTGAACGCAGCTTTATAAACAAACGAAACTAATATATGTGTGCTGTCCGAGGGCTCACCGGCATTACTAACCAGCCAGACAACATTCAGGTTGTTAAAAGTCCACACGATGCCGAGTGTAATTGCAGGAATCATCACCGGCTTTAAGAGCGGGATAGTGATATTCTTCAGTTTCTGATACCACTTTGCTCCATCTATATCAGCAGCTTCATAAAGCTCAGCCGGTATGCTCTGCAAACCGCCGAGAGCGATAATCATCATAAACGGAAAGCCAAGCCATACGTTAGTAATAATAACTGCAATAAACGCTTCCACCGGAGATTTGAGCCATTCGATTGGATTCATTGCCAAAAACTGCATTAGTATCTGGTTTATAGAACCATATTCGTAATTGAACATACCGCGCCAGGTCAGTGCAACGATATACTGCGGTACTGCCCAGGGAAGAATAAGCAGAACCCTGAAAAGCGTAGTACCAGGCAGTTTCTGATTCAAAAACAGCGCGAGTGTAACACCTATGGTAACATGGAAAAAGATATTCGCGGCAGTCCAGATAATCGTTTTAAGAAAAATCTCATAAAGCTTCGGTTCTTTGAAAACCTGCACATATTGTACGAAGCCAACAATCGACCAATCACTTAAATGAGCAAGACTCATATTTGAAAATGATAGAACGATATTATAAAAGAACGGATAAAAAATAACTGCAAAGAGGATAACAATAGCCGGCATTGCCATATAGTAGGCAAAGGAGTCACGGCTCAGATTCTTAAAAAACTCCTTAAAGCTGTTTCTCACCGCATAAAGAAGTGCAACAACTGCAGCAAGCATCAGTATCTGAACAATCAGACCACCAACCGGATCAGTGTAATCTTCTCTCAATTCCCTGATCTTTATTTCAGCATCTTTTTGCATTTGCTGAGCTGCTTTTTCAGCAGTTATCGTTCCACCCAGAACTGCCTGATAAGGGGGGCGCATGGCATCCCAAATCGCTCTCATTTCGGTAAAGATTGGAAGTGCAACTCCAAGTTCAATCTGCCGGCGTGAGTTGATAACGATTGAATCAGTAATCAACCGGGCATCATCATAAAGCTCTTTTCTTGTAGGAAAAGTCTTTGTTTTGAGTGCTGTCTCTAACTGCTGCTCAGGGCTCATTATATATTCAAGGAACGCTTTGATCGTTTCAAGTTTCGTATCATTCACATTGATATTGATCGAATAACCTTTAGGTGAGATCATCGGTGCGCAATGTTTTCCTGTTGCGGTGATAATCGGTAGCGGAGAGATTCCATAATCAATACCCGCATTGCCGTAACTTGACCATGACCAGTCTCCATTGATTATCATCCCCGCTCTTCCCTCTTTGAAGAGTGCATCGGCTACATTATAATCAGCTTCATTGGGAATTATTTTATGAACATCACGAAGTTCCTTAATAAAATTTAATCCTTTGACCATCTCCGGTGTGTTAAGAGTTGGTTTGCGTGTTGAATCAACAACCCAGCCGTTAAAGCCGGTCAGAAATGGTACAAAGAAATAGGGTTCAGTATAATTCCAGACTAAACCGTATTGATCAGGTCTGCCATCACCATTTTTATCTATCGTCAGTTTCTTGCCGAGTTCGATTAATTCTTTATCTGTAGTGGGCGGCGTTTTAACCAGAGCTTTAT
>JADLAF010000168.1 GCA_020848375.1 Ignavibacteriaceae bacterium | reverse complement strand
TTAGTCACTTTTGAGAAAATCTATTTATTAAAAAATCTTTCCAATCTTAGTAAATCCATTAAAATTAGACATTTTAGCAGGTTTTTTATATTCTGCGTCACAGGCGGGGGATTGGCATTCAAATTGTATATCTATATTTTTGTAATTTTACCGTTCGACAATTTAACAGGTTCAGCAGATGAAAATTGGCATACCAAAAGAAATCAGATTTGAAGAAAAGCGTGTTGCGCTTGCGCCCGCCGGGGTTGACTCACTAATCCGCTCCGGACATCAGGTTTTTATCGAAAAAGGCGCCGGAGAGGGGAGTCATTTCAGTGATGATGACTATACAAATCTTGGCGCGGTTTTGGTTTACGGTCCTGAAGAGGTTTATCAGCGGTCAGACCTGGTTATAAAAATCCACCGGGTTACAGAAAAAGAAACTGAAATGATGAAGGAAAACCAGGTGCTCTTTTCATTTCTGCATCTGGCTGTGGGGGAAAAGAAGATAATTAACACCTTCCTCGAAAAGAAAATTACCGCAATCGGTTATGAACTGATAGAAAACAAAGCCGGGTTGCCGGTGCTCTACTCGATGAGTGAAATAGCTGGAAAACTTGCCATTCAGGTAGCAGAAAATCTGCTTGAGAGCACTAATCCAAACGGACGCGGAATTCTGATCGGGGGAATAACCGGAGTTGCTCCGGCGGCGGTGGTGGTTCTCGGTGCGGGGGTAGTTGGCACAAATGCCGCAAAGTCAGCACTTGGAAGAGGTGCTTCAGTTATTGTTCTTGATACCGATATTGAACGACTAAAAAATATTGATACCACCTTCGACAAAAAGATAACAACAGTAGTTGCAAACCCATACACCATAAGCCGGGGGGTGAAGTTTGCTGATGTTCTTGTGGGTGCAGTTCTCAAAAAAGGAGAAAAGACCCCTCATCTGGTTACTGAAGAAATGGTAAAGCAGATGAAAAAAGGCGCGGTTATAGTTGATGTTGCCATAGATCAGGGGGGCGTTATAGAAACCTCGCGCCCGACCACACTATCCGACCCGACCTATCTGCTGCATGATGTTACTCATTACTGTGTGCCTAACATGCCGGCTATGGTGGCGCGGACTGCAAGTTACGGGCTCACCAACGCTGCGATGCCATATATATTGTCGATTGCTGATAAGGGGCTGAACCCTTCCCTGATGAATGACCCGGGGCTTATAGCTGGTGCGTGTACCTATAACGGTCACTGCTCCAATGAAATAGTGGCAGATATATTTAATCTTGAGTACAGAAGGATACACCTGTTCTCACATAACTGAGAAAAATACGATGATACAGACAAAAGAAACCATGCAAAAAACAAATTATGCCTCAAACTATCAGGCAAGTTATAAAAGTAAATTAGTAAACGCCGAAGAGGCAATGTCAGTTATTAAAACAGGCGATAAGGTAGTAGTGCATTCCAATTGCGCAGTGCCGATGCGTTTAATTGATGCGTTGGTCCTCCGGAAAAATGAATTATTTAATGTTGAAATGATTCATGTGCTGAGTGTAGGTAAGTTGCCATATCTGAGCCGTGATATGGAAGGTCACTTCAGGCATAAATCATATTTCATGGGTGCGGATGTGCGCAAAGCTGTTGCCGAGGGGGATGCTGATTTTGCTCCGATATTTCTTTTTGAGTATCCGCTTCTTTTTTCAAGGGGAATCATCAAACCGGATGTTGCCCTGATTCATGTTTCCCCGCCTGATGAACATGGTTTCTGCAGTTACGGCGTTGAGGTGGGTATTACCAAAACTTCCGCGGAAAAATCGTCTATTGTTATCGCTCAGGTTAATCCTAATATGCCCAGAACACTTGGCGACAGTTTTATCCACATAAGCAAAATTAATTACATCGTTGAGTGTGATGATCCTGTCGCGGAACTTCCTCAGGGGGAAAGAGACCTTACTCCTGAACAAGAGCATATATATTCAAAGATCGGTGAGTATATAGCAAATCTTATTGAAGACGGTTCGACTCTTCAAATGGGTATAGGTGTTATACCTGATTCAGTTCTTCAGTTTCTTACAAACAAAAAAGACATAGGTATTCATTCCGAAATGTTTTCTGACGGAATAATCGAACTGGTAGAAAAGGGAATACTGAATAATAGCCGTAAGAAAATTCATCCTGGTAAAATTATTGCCGGGTTCGTGCTTGGCACAAGACGACTCTATGACTTTATTGACAATAATCCGCTTATTGAATTTCACCGGCAGGAATATGTAAATGACCCGTTCGTAATAGCCCAGAACACGAAAATGGTGGCCATTAACTCAGCCATAGAGGTTGATATCACTGGTCAGGTCTGCTCCGACTCAATCGGGACACGACTCTTTAGTGGTTTTGGCGGACAGGTTGATTTTATAAGAGGGGCCGCACGTTCAGAAGGAGGGAAACCGATTATTGCGCTGCCTTCTTCAACAAAGGACGGAAAGATTTCGCGCATCGTGCCACAGCTTAAGCCAGGTGCCGGCGTTGTAACATCTCGCGCTGATGTTCATCATGTTGTAACTGAATATGGTGAGGTTGATCTTTTTGGAAAATCAATCCGCGAGAGAGTGAAAGCACTTATTTCGATTGCGCATCCGCAGTTCAGAGATGAGCTGACTGCTTATGCAAAACAGCAGAAATATCTCTGAAGCAGGGGCAAAAATGAAAGCCATAATCGGGGATATCCACGGCTGTTATCATACTCTGATTGAGTTATATAACACCATTGTCACAAAGTATCCGCAGATAGATATATATTGCGTCGGTGATCTTGTGGACAGGGGTCTTTATTCTGCCGAAACAGTTCAGTTTGTTATTGATCAGAATATAAAGAGCGTTCTGGGGAACCATGACTGTATGTTTTACTTTTATTTTACTGATCCAAATCATCCGGTTTCCCAGTTGTGGGACATTAACGGAAATTCTGCAACCTTACAGTCTTACATGAAACATACGCAGCTCCTTGATACCCACGTCGCTTATATCGGTCAGCTTCCTATTTTTTATGACTTGCCCGACTGTCTGATCTCCCACGCCGGAGTTTCACAACAGGCAGGCAAGGAGCTTGGGCTGGCCAAAGCGTATGACTCTGATAAGATAGAGAGATATTTTTTTGACCGGCTCAGTGAGAGCGAAGGAATTCTCTGGAACCGATCTAAGCTCTTTAATCTTGGAAAGATTCAGGTTGTGGGGCATACTCACCGGCTTGAAGTAGTTTTTCATGAGCAGACCAGAGCACTTTATGTGGATACCGGAGCTTACTCGCGGAATAAACTAAGTGCAGTGATTATAGAGGACGGGAAGTTCGTTGATGCTCTGTCAGTGCCGACCATCCCGATTGACCTGAGCAAGTTTTGAGCAGCTCCTGAGGAGGCGGAGAAAGCACTCCAAACGGTCAATTTCCGAAGGTTATGGTAAATAATAAGGTAAAAATTGGTGCAGAGCTTATTTGCAGGGTTGGTTTTTGGGTGATTTTCTTATATTTCCGGTCTGAAAAATATCTGGTTCATTATCGTTTTATTGCTACAAGTTAGTTATTTTCAATAGGTTCAAGAATAAAAAACGCGATTAAGGCAGCAGGAAAGTTATTTACTCTTTTCCTGCCGGGTATTATTTCAGTGCTCTCAGTTCTTGTTATGGGGGCTCATCCTGCGGACCAAAGCCAGGTGAATTCACGCCTTTGGTTTGGCGCTATATTTACTATGCAGGCAGCAGGGCAGTTAAATGGTGAGCAGGGAGCTGAATTCCTTCCTCATCAAACTACTTCCCTGGCAGAGGCAGCAGTACCCAAAGCAGATTATTCCCCATATTTAACTGTGTTCGC
>JADLAF010000167.1 GCA_020848375.1 Ignavibacteriaceae bacterium | reverse complement strand
TGTTTACTACAGGCTATATGATTCTCAGAAAAGAATCCGAATTTTTACTAAAAGTATCCCCCAAATATTCCATATATCTTCATTGAGCATCGTATAGCCGCGAAACTCAGCAAAAGTATGGTTTTTGAGGGATTAAATTTATAGAACAATATTTCTTAGCTATATTCTACTTAATAAAACAATGAAAATACTTTCAATATTAATATTAACTTTATTATTTGCTTTTTCGGCAGAAGCACAGTGGCAGCTTGTAAATAATACCCAACAGGTTTTTGTATTGAGTACAAGCCCCGGCTCAATTTTTGCGGGAACCAATAACGGGGTTTACAGAGCTTCCAGTGACGGAACAGGATGGAGCCTGACTTCTTTTAATGTTACCCAAAATGTCGCGGCAATAGCATCCGCGCAGAGTTATATACTCGCAGGTACATCATCGGGACACGGTGTATATAAATCACAAAACGATGGGAATTCCTGGAGTACAACTTCCCTGAACAACCGGAGTGTCCGATCACTTGTAGTATTGCAGGATGCGCCCTACATTTGTTTTGCAGGAACAATATCAAGTGGTGTTTATAAGTCAGTAAACTCCGGGCAGAATTGGGTACAAACTGTGCTTAACAACAGGGATGTTATATCACTTTTAGAAGCTAATGGTGATCTGTTTGCAGGAACGGGGAATTCACAGGGGGTTTATTATTCTGATAATGATGGCGGTACATGGTCACAAACATCGCTGAACAACCGTAATATTAACGCGCTTGCGGTCTCCGGAGGTTATATTCTTGCAGGCACAGAAAACGGAATATATGTTTCAACTAACGGTGGTTCACTCTGGATACAAAGGATGACGCAATATGTCCTCGCGCTTGCAGTTAAGGGTGATAGTGTTTTTGCGGGGACAAGTAATTCGGGAGTATATCTAAGCACCAACCGTGGAGCAAACTGGATGGCATATAATGATGGCCTGGGCTCTGCAATAGGTATTAGCGCAGTATGCAGGTCCGTCGATTTTGTAATCGCAGGCGGTAATGGGTCAGGCGGAAGCGGTACTTACAGGAGACAGCTCGGCGGCGCAGTGGGAATTACTCCCATTCATCAGGAAATTCCTTTAGATTTCGTGCTTTCACAAAATTATCCCAACCCTTTCAATCCCGTAACCAACATAAAATTTGCAGTCCCAAGATCATCATTCGTTAAGCTTGTGGTGTATGATATTTCAGGGCAAGAAATTGAAACACTTGTGAATCAGAACATGTCATCAGGCTCATATAATGCTGATTGGAATGCTTCGAATTTTTCAAGCGGAGTATATTTTTACCGCATCGAAGCCGGCGAATATTCTGATGTAAAAAAGATGATACTTGTTAAGTAAATAGTTCATTTTCTTGAGCATCTATTTTCAGGAAACTTCTTATTCATCCGATGATTTTAAGACATCGGATGAATAAGAAGTAGAGGAGCTAATTAGCTCCTTTTTTATGTTAATTTATGAGTTAATATTTGTTCAATACTAAATTAGTTTCTTGAAGATCAAAGTAAAAGTAAAGCCTAATTCAAGGGAAAACTCGATAATAGAGATTGAGAAGAACTATTATGAGGTCAGAGTATCAGTTCCGCCTGAAAAAGGGAAGGCAAATGAAAAAGTAATCGGGCTCATTTCAAAGCATTTGAAAATTCCCAAATCTCACATTGATCTTATTTCCGGTGCAGCCTCAAAAGATAAGGTCTTCATTATACCCGGTTAATTTAATTCACTATTTTAGCTCTGCGGCTTTTCTATCAGCCAGATCTTAGCCCCCAAAGGGTTTGCGCTCATTCTATTGATTTGATCTGTTAACATCTTGAGATCGTTAGCGTTATTCTTATTTATCCCTTCTATCTTAAATTCAGCAAGCAGTGCCAAGTACTTAAGAAATTCAAAATGTGAAGTTTTTTGCTCTTCAGCTATAAGTTTTTCTGTTTTTGCCCTTTTACTTTTCCTACAACCGCAAACATCCTGCCGGAGTTTTTCTTATCCCGCCTGTATGAATGCAGATAGTCCGCACTGCTGAATGTGCATAGTTCCAGGCGCTCTATATTTTCATACTTTACTCCTGCGTTCTTTAACTGATCCATCACCACGGCGCCGATATCAATTAAAAGTTTTGCGGATGTTCCATCACTCTGACGGCTCACATACTTATCGTCAAACATTTCTGCCACTTCCTCCCCAACCTCAAAATGTTCATGGCTTATCCCCGGCCCTATAAACACAAGCATATCGCTTGGTGATGAACTGAATTCACTCTGCATCATGCTGATTGCACCTGTTACAATTCCCTTCTGCGTTCCCCGCCAGCCGGAATGAATATTAGCGATCACACTTTTTACCGGATCGAATATCATAACCGGCAGGCATTCCGCAATACTAATAACAAGATACAAGTCCTCTTTCTGCGTGATGAGCGCATCGGTTTTCTTATACAACCCCGGCTTTGTTACGATTGTCACCTCGTCAGAGTGCACCTGGTTGGCATGTACCAGCCTTGACTCATCTATACCCAGCCCGCCAAAAAACCGCGCACGGTTTTCCGCAACAGCACTTTCATCATCACCAACGTGCCTGCTCAGATTATTATAGTACGGCGCACTTCCCCCTGGCTTGGTAGATATCCCATGCACGAGACCCTTTACACCTGAGAGTAACTTACTTTTTAGAATTTCAGTCAAATATTTTTTATCAACAATGATTCATTGAGTGAATTTTAATTGCACCTAAAAACGACCTATGAAAATTGCCGTTAAAAAATTATCGAGCAGAATAAATGCAGGAAAATGTGTCTGAGTTCCGACGACAGTCGGAACGAGTTATTTTCCTGTGAAGCGATGATAATGAAACTTGTCCGCCTACTGGTCGACGACTCGACTCGTTGAGCGGAGGTAATTTTCATGAGTCTTGACTTTTTTGGTTCTTTTTGTGTCAAGACAAAAAGAACACAAACATATCGCTGCATTCTAACATTAGTCTGCAAATAGAACCACTTTGCATGAATTTTTGCCTTCTGCCTTTTTATTTTTTCCTTATCATCATCTCACCAACTCCTCTAACTCCCTTTTCAGATTCTTCATCTTCCACGGCTCGATCAAACCAAGCTTCGCGCGTGTCATCTCGTCAATTGATCTGGAATAATCCGTATCAAGTATTTTATCGTCAGTATCACTCCAGTTAACTAACTCAGCCTCAAACAACTCATTCGATTCCGGGTAGATGAAATACTCCGGACGCTTTATGACAACCAATGCGCTGCCGCCGGTTGGAATGAGTTTACTTGCCCATTTCCTAAGAGTTACAGGTGCATTTTGAGTTGCCGGGTCTATAACAAATGTATCGGTAACGCTGATTATTACCGGCGCAACGTGATAAACCCAGTTATTGCAGAATTTTTTGTGTTCAAGTAAAACATGCGGCTTGTATTTGTATTCATCGAATTTTGATAGCCGCCTGCAATCTGCAACAAGCCATATCTTGCCAACCACTGCATCCGGAAAGTTCTTCTCAATAACGCGCGCCATTATATGCGCCCTTGATTTGCACGTATTGCAGTCATCAAAATCCAAAATATACCCCTGTGACTCAATGAATCTGTAAACGGAATCAACATAAGAAATGCTTACATTTGCACTACCCGGCGTATCAGCAAGAGTATCCGATAGCGCGCTGTATTTATATATCCCGCCTTCCTGCGCAGCGCAAAAAGAGCTTATCCAAAACATCATAAAAAACAATTTCTTCA
>JADLAF010000166.1 GCA_020848375.1 Ignavibacteriaceae bacterium | reverse complement strand
TGTCTAATGCGCTCATAAATAAACGCTGTGAGCTGGTCCCATGCACTATCTGGTCATCAAAATTAAAAACATTTTCATCCTCGACATAATAACATTTTCTCTTTCTAATCATTGAACCATTAAAATTTAAATTTATTAAAGCATCCCCAAGCGCACCTGTAATCCTTGGCTTAAAGTAATCTTTTAGATCATCGTAAAGAGGAGTGGGGTAGAATACATCTGCTGTGCCTCTATAATTCCAAACCAATCCCTCGCATCGCGGGATAAATGAGGGCGGGTAGGAATCAAAGCCCGGATAAGAATAGTAACTTTCAAGAATCAGCCCTTTTGCTCCTATCGCTAGTGCAAGCAGCATTGAGGCGGAAAGTTCCTTATACTCAGGTTTTCTCCACCTCCATGTTGGTGTCGGGGTTCTTTCGTCAACAAATCCCTGGGCTTGTGCCGAATAATAATAGCCGGGGAAATATCTGTGTGCGTCAAATAATCGGTCCCCCATAAACCAGAACAACATAAGCAATTTATCCATATATGGCTGAGGAACATCACTTGCCCAAAAGGGGAAATAATAAAACAGCATTTGAGAAGGGTTTACTGAATCTTTATACTGCTTAAATGAATCATGTCCGTTTCTGAGCCCATTCCAACCGGGGTAAAACAGATTTATCGGTGGCTGACGGTTATCTGTTTCAAGTGCATCTGCCAGAACTTTAATCGGCCGGTACTGATCTAATGAGTGGGGCTCCTGGATAGTCATCCAATGTGTTAAGTTCTGATAATCTTGAAAAGGTTCTGTTTGATTATCAAACTTTTCGCTAAAAACAGAAGGATAGTCACGATAATAATACTCCCATACTCCTTCATCAAAACACTCGATGCTTTTAATATGAAGGGTTCTGTTATCTAAAAAATACAAACGGTAATTTACCCCATGAGCTAAAGTGGGAGAATCACCGTACTCTTCATCCTCAGGGCTTGGGAATAGATCTGGTCCGTCCGAGTACCGTGGAAGCAAGTTTGTGTACTGCGTCACTCCCATCAGATTATACTCTAATTCAATTGAGGTAAAGTTATTTCCCTGAAAATCTTCTACAGTAAGTATCTTGGATGCAAGCACAGTAGTATCACCATTGGGTTTTTTATACTCGACTCGAATGATGCAGACAGGAACAGATTTCTGCGTGGTATCACCATCAATTTTCATCTCCCAAAGGGTCACAAAATCGATGAAGTCATCATAATAATTTGGCACATACTTATGATACTGCGATGCATTAGGACCGTAGGATATTGCCTCGCCTGTATCATTTGTGGTGTGATTTATCACCCAGTTACCGTTGCCATCCTGAGCCCCTTTTGAAAATTGCACAAACTCAGTATAGCCATCCGCCGGAGGCGACCCGACAGGTTTGTAAGTTACATTTGCACCTGCTGAAAAATGATTTACAAAGTCATTTTCATTGACTACATTATGAGCGATCACTTTAAGACCTTCTCCTGCGATTATATCCTTATTGCCCTGATTAAGCCGGTGAATGATAAAATTAACGCCTAACGCCTTAATCTGGTCAAAATTGTTATACCACACCCAAGTATCTTCCGGATCCGGCTGGGATGAGGAAATAGTTCCATAAGGAAATTTCACTTGGGAAAAAACTTCAGTAATTCCTGTCAGGGAAATAACTATTATTAGTACGAGGAACGAGGAACGAGGAACGAGGAACGAGGAACGAGGAACGAGAAACGAGGGTACGCATGGTAGCTCCACTTTGCTGTTTTTGATGGGTGAAAAATATAACAAAATGAAACAATTGTCAAGTTTTTTCTGTGTCCGAAGGTTTTGAGATAATGAGAATATGAAAACCTACGGGATTGGGGACTTAGGTTTTTATCAAATTTAGCAAGAATTTAACTTCCAGGTAGTTCTCAGGATAATGTTCAACACCAGAAATAAACAAAAGCTCCCGATACAACAACTGCTATGCAGCGGGATGGGGCATAAACCCTTTAATAAATTAGTACGGCTGATTTCACGGCTGCATATTTACTTCCCTGAGACGCTGCAATCGCAGAGGTCTTACGATATATATAACATCCTCTTAAGCGATTGCAGCGTCTCTACACAAAAATTGGAATAACCTCTGATGCCCTGTGTTTTCATCGTCTCATCGTGACAACTGCTATACCATATTTAACCTTTAGTCATGCCACTCCTTTTCCTTCCCTGAGACGCTGCAATCGCAGGAGACTTATGATATATATAATACCCTTTTAAGCGATTGCAACGTCTCTACACAAAAAATCTAATTGCCCCTCCCCCTTATTTCAACATTATCATCTTTCTGCTCTGCATGAAGCTGTTTACTTTAATTTCGTAAAAATACACTCCACTTGAAAGTCCGGTTCCGTCAAAGTTTGCGTGCCAGGTTCCCGGCTGTATATATTCGTTGACCAAAATCTTCAGTTCACGACCGGTTATGTCATAAACAGTGAGAGTTACCTGTCCGGCTTCGGGTATCTGGTATTGAATCACTGTTGACGGGTTAAAGGGATTCGGATAGTTCTGATCAAGCGCATAGGTCAGCGGCTGAGTCAGTTCGTCATCCACTGATGTGAGAATTTCCTGATATTTACTTCTTGCCAGGGAGAACTCATTGCGCAGATCAGCAACATTCTGTCCGCAGGCAATTGCAAAAGCAACGTTTACACTTCCTCCTGCCGGAATATCTAATGGTCCCGCTGAAACAACATTTGATATATCACCGCCTCCTGCCTGCGGCTTTGCCAGTCCGCCTGAGATTGACTGCCATTTTTCTGCATCGGTAAAGCCATCGTATATACTGAACCCTCCCGGATCACCGCCCGGATTAAGAATACCGCGAAATCCCGCACTTGCTTCCGAGACCAACCCTGCTGCTGCATAGGTATTTGGGTTACCGCCTATGTGATATACATAACCAAACGCACCGGTGGTATCCCACGCAGTATAGTCATCCGCACCACTGCCGTCAACCATATCCCAGTCAAAGAAAAGTCCGGCATAAAGTCCGGTTATCGCTGTTGCGGTGGTATTGGTTAACTGATAGCGCAGGATGATATAATCATCATGCGGAGCAGTTGAGTATGAATAGGAAGTAAGTGTAGTTGTTATGCCGAGTTTGTTTGCGCCTGCATTATTGTCATTAAACCTGGTGCTGCCCTGCGCATCTGCGGCGCTTCCGGGTATTTGAAGTATGAACGGCGACTCTACTGCAAAATCAGCAACCTGAGCACTGCCTGAACTGTTTCTTGCTGCATCAGAAATCTTTGTCGCGCCGGTTCCGAGTATGAGAGCCCCCTCGAATAAGTGATTCTGGCCTGCCATATATTTAAATCCGTCCCCCTGATTGTTAGTCGGGTAGTTATTATAAGCAAGTGTTCCCTTACTGGTTATGGTCATCGCTATATTATTAATAGATTGTGTTGCATAAGTCGGATTTGCAATTGCACTAACCCACTCATATCCTACTACCTGACCATTCTCAAGAAAGTTAAGAACAAAAACAAGTTCAGCGTTTGCACCCACGTTATTAACGGTGAATGTATATGGGGTAGCACCTGTAGAAAAGGTTACACCGGAGCCAACGCTGCCAGCGTTGAATGTTGTGTTAACCACATTTGCTGTTCCGTTTTTGTTTTCGAGTCCTATAACTAATGAAGCGGCAGGTGAAAGAAAATTCTTAAAGTCAACTCGAAGTGTAACCTGCTCACCGCTGGTGATGATGCCGTCTCCTGATGCATCCTCAAATGTATATGATACGGTTCTTGCTGAAACAGGATTAGTCGTATTCAGCACTTTGAGTGCATTTATTCTATTACCAAGCATATTTATATATGACGGATTTTGAGTGCTGATATCATCACCTGTCACTCTTAGTCGTTCACCAACTTCTTCGGGTGTGATACCGGGAAAGTAAGAAAACACTAACGCCGCCAGACCCGCCGCCAGAGGGGAAGCCATTGAAGTGCCGCTGAGATAAGCATACGTGTCGTTTTGCCAGGTGTTATATATACTTTCACCGGGTGCAGAAATATCTACTGTTGTTCCGTAATTTGAAAAGCCGGACTTCAAATCGCTCGACCCGGTTGATGCAACGGAAAGAACTCCGCGATAACCGGAAGGATAGTGTGGAGCGCTTGAGTTACTGTTGCCCGCCGCACCGACAACTAATGCACCTTTTGTTAAAGCATAATTAACAACATCCTGTCCGAGGATTGAGTAACCGCTTCCGCCCCAACTGCAGTTAATAACTTTTGCGCCCATATCCGCTGCATATACAATTCCTTCGTAACCATAAACGATATATGCCTGTCCCTGCGGATTACGATTGTCATCCTGTGAGGTTTTTACGGCCAGCCATTTTACCTTAAAACCGATTGAGGCAACACCTACCCCATTATCTGTCACTGAGGCGGAAATTCCGGCGACGTGCGTTCCGTGGTCTGATCTATCCTCCATCGGATTGTTGTCCGGAGTGCCGTTCAGTCCGCCGAAGTCCCAGCCAATATGATCATCAACGTATCCGTTGTTATCTTCATCAAGCCCGTTGTTCGGGATATCATTCCAGTTGATCTTCATGTTTGCATTAAGATCAGGATGATCCCAGTCAACGCCGGTATCAACAACACCAACAAACACGGAGGTATCACCTTTGGAAATGTCCCACGCTGCGGCTGCCTGAATACGGGTTAGCGCATACTGGTTTCCAAGTGAGGGGTCGTTCGGGGTGTAGGAGGTTTCGTAAATGTAGCGTGGTTCTGCCCATTCAATTTCAGGGAGAGATTTAATTTTCTGAGCAAAGTAGAGAGGGTCAACTGAAGTATTGTTATATCGGATGATAACTATGCGGTCAAATCCGGCACTTTTTGCTTCCAGATTTGAGCCATGAAGGAACTGCAAAGATTCTTTAACACCCAGCACGCTGAATCTTTCTGCCAAACTAACCGGCAGTTGAACCTTCCCCATGGAAGAGCCGGGGACCATTCTGAGTTTTACAATAAGCTCTCCGGAAAGATATTTAGCACCTTCGAGTTCAATCACTCTCTGCTTAACCTGTCCGAAAACCGTTAGTAATGGAAGTAATAAAAATGCAATAAAAAGACGCAATAGCATCGTGTGCCCTCTATAAGTGAAAAATGAATCACTCAATTTAAGGAAATTAGGGTCTGAATGAAATGAAAACCTTTGGATACCAGATTACCTTACCCATTTGGATCTCTCCGGCTCCCAGATTCTGAAATCACCGGTTAAGACTGGTTCAATAAATCGCTCGATTTCAGAAATAGCAGAAGCAAATGTAGAGGCAGCTTTCAGTCCATTTGTCTTATGAAATGCCTGCCATTGTAATTCTTTCTCCTTGTTCTCTCTGAAGTTAACCGAGAATATGTCAAAACGTTTTTCAATATCAGTGCCCCTCCTCTGAAACGTATTTAACAAAGCCGAACTTAACCGAGTTGAAGTGAATTCAAAATTCTTTGAGTAAAAAGCAATATCATAAATATCTTTCATTCTGCTCGTTAAAAGTTGAAGTGAGACAAGGGCTTCAACCTTCTCTGAAACAGAGCTTTCAATCGGGTAAATATATATCTCGGGCGACGGAAGCGATAATAACACTGGAAATTTTTGCGGAGTTTCCACTTTTTCGATAGAGTCTCCAAATCCGATATCAATAAAAATCCTTTGTTTTATAGAATCTAAGGTCCCTGTAAGTTTTATTCTAATACCAGAATATAAATCACTTTCATTAATTGGTTCAGCTAAAATACTGTCTGTTGCAAAATGTATGCCATCTTCGCATTCTATCATAACAATTTTACGAATTATATCGGCAACACTATCAATCTGATTCGATATGCCAACTCCAAGAAAATCTATGTCCCTGGTTGGTCTGTTACGTTCCTTATTCAATGCAATCATCATCATTGCTCCTTTCAGAATGAGATTGGAACGGTACTCTGAGATTGATAATCTATATAAAAATCTCTCCCAGAAAAACTGCTGCACTAAATTCTGAAATTCACTGTTCTTATTATCAGCAATATTTTTAAGTCTCTCTCTGATTGAGACCGGCAAATTAGTCAGGGGTTTTTTCTTAGTCATAGAATACCTTTAATAATTGGTTCCATTATCTTTGCCACTCTTCCCTCCCTTGCATATCTCATCAGTTCGGGAATTTTCTTTCTACCATCCTGTTTAAAGAATTCTTTAAGAGCTGCAATTGCCGGTTCTTCCCCCAAATGGTTCCTGAACCGAAAAAGATCAACAACCGTTTTTTCTCTGTTATATATACGAAACGAGCTATTGTGATTTTTTACTTCCTCAATCCCGGATGAATAATATTTATGACTGAAATAATAAACTTTCACCGGCGGAGTATTAATCAGAACTTTGTCAGTATTCTGAGGTACAGCTATTGATACCACCGTTGGGTTATTCAGTATGAGTTCATAGTAGGACGCTGCCGAAATCAGGCAAATAACCGCCTTATTTTCAGCCATACAAACATCTGAAAAACTGCTGTTTTCGTCCCAATTAAAGTCCCGCAGTTTATAGAGTCCTG
>JADLAF010000165.1 GCA_020848375.1 Ignavibacteriaceae bacterium | reverse complement strand
TCGGGGGGATGCGGATTCTGCTTGGCATGAGAGTGATGAACCTGTTTAACAACCGCTGGCTTACACCGCTTTCCGGAACCGATCTTAACTTCTGGGTGCAAAAGGGAATTACCATGGATAATCCCGCTGATAAGTCAGAGATTGAACTTACCAGTTACCGGATTGCTGCCTTTAAGACATATAAGAATATTCCCCGTCAGGTATTCTTCTCATTAGGAATCGGGTTTTAATCATTATGAAACAGAGAACAATATTACTTTTATTTTTACTGACCGTGCTGATAACATCTGATATATATGCTCAGATTGAAACACCGGCACTCAGCTTTAACCGGGGAAAACTCTGGCAGAGTGTATTTAACGGAAAAAGCGGACCAAGCTTTAACAACTGGCGCAGAATAGGCATCGGGCTTGATTGGCCCGGCTTTGAACCAAGCTGGATCAATGAAAACATCGGCGGCGCTCCTTCATATATGCTCACCGGTGGTCTGATTGTCGGAGCAAAACGCACTGCAGATTCAGTGCTCGTGGTTGAAGACTGGTCAATATCCGGCGCAACCATTTCATCTGAAACCGGCGCTAAGTATTTGTTAACAAAACATACCTTTAAACACAAAAACGGCGATAACCACTGGCTGGTGACAAATCCGCTTGAAGGGGAAGAAGTGATTGAAACATCATGGGAATACAATAAGCTCTACACCGATGAATTCGGCATAACGCGTCAACTTCCGGTAAGAGTGACACGCTCAAGCCATCAATGGAGCGGCTCAACCCGAAACGAAAATTACGTAATTCATGAATATGTTATTAAGAATATATCTCCTGAAATAAAAGCACATTTTTCTGCTCTTGGTGATACCTTACGGGTTGCAACCATTGCTGATACCCTGCTTGAGTTTTATGCAATGTTTAATTATGCGCTGCACGCAAATTCTCGCTCATGGTCAATTCTCTTTCCTCAGGAAACTCCCGGTGCACGCAACACCTGGTTTTTTTATGATGCCACACGCCGCATGATCTGGGCGCGGGCTGCTGATTATCTGAGGACAAGTAAGATTGAACCGGATTTTGGTTTTTCAAATTCACAGGGACGGATCACCAACGGCAATCCTTCGGGTGAATGGCTTTCACCCGGTTATGTGGGATTGCGTTTGCTCTATTCTTCAAGAAATTCATCCAACCAGACTACAACTGTCAAGTCGTATGGGTTTTCAGCCGCCGATGACGCATTCGACTTTGGAGGTCCGCTTTCAAACAAGAACACTGAAGAAGCGCAGTATGAACTGATAAAAAATCTTTCGACGGCACAGAATTACGTACAGCTCCCGACTGATACGGTATATATGCGCCGCTCAAGGATGTGGTCAATGATGAATCTCGGACCGTGGGACATACTTCCCGGCGACTCAATCGTAATCGCCGTTGCGGAGTTAGTTGACGGAGCGAGTTATAACTCAGCACTTGACCCGGCCGCCTCAGGCACTATCGGAGCAGGCGGTCTTCGGCTGTTTCAAAACTCGGCTGACAAAGCAAAGTTCACTTACGATCAGAAAGTAAAAGGTAATGGGTTTAATCATCCTGATCCTCCGGCAGCCCCCCAGTTTACTGTTGATTTTTATAAAGGGCGTGAAGGATTTGTAGCCAATGAAATCATTTGGAATAATTCTAAGGAAAGTATTCCTGATCCTGATGATGGCGCTGCTGATCTGACTGGATACAAGATATACCGCTCAGATTATCTACCTATCGGACCGTGGGACTCAGTCGGGGCTGTTCTCAAAGGAGATCCTGCTGTGTTTAACTCTGCAACAGGCGAGTACCGTTTCATAGATTCAACCGTTGACATTGGTTCTTCTTATTATTATGCTCTTACTG
This sequence comes from Ignavibacteriaceae bacterium, assembly GCA_020848375.1. GTDB lineage: Bacteria > Bacteroidota > Ignavibacteria > Ignavibacteriales > Ignavibacteriaceae > H2-BAC3. The sequence goes on along the minus strand of JADLAF010000165.1, from coordinate 22,825 downwards.
CGTATGATAACGGCCGGCCTTCATGGAATATAGACCCGGCAGCACGCTTTACCGAAACAGGAAGTACCGGTGCGGTTCCTGTGCTTGAGTCTTCGATTTATGCTAATAAAAAGATCGTGAAATTCACCGCAACACTCCCTCCTTTGCAGACGCTGGACAAAGTGTTGGTGGTTCCTAACCCGTTTGTCATAGGTGCGGGTTCGTCACTGCCCGGAGAAAGTGATCAGCTTCAGTTTGTGAATATACCGAACCCCTGCACTATCCGGATATATACAGTAAGAGGGGATCTGGTAAAAACATTGGAAGTGCCCGAGGGAACTGGTGCGGTGGTCTCATGGGACCAGGTGACTGATTACCGGCTCTTTATAGAAAGTGGGGTATATATCTATCATATAGACTCCCCGGTTGGGACAAAAGTCGGAAAGTTTGCGGTGGTAAGATGAAAAACATAATATATCTCATATTGATGGTAACAATATCCGGTGTAATAACTCCTCAGGAGTTTAAGAAAAATGCTACTTCAGGATTCACCTTCCTGACCATTCCGGTGACTGCCAGAACAGCGGGTCTGAGTGAGTCTTCCATTGCGCTCAGCGATAACGGAAGCAGCTCAGTATTTGTTAACCCGGCAGGGCTCGGTTTTTCAGAAGGAGCTCATTCGCTGGCTCTCTCGTATGCATCTTATATAGCTGAGATTAATCATTATGCTTTCAGTTATTCATTCAGTTCAGATATTGGTGTTGTGGCGGTTGGAATGATGCAGATGGATTTTGGTGAAATGTCTCGCACAGTTAAATCGAGTGGACAGAAATTTTTTGAAGAAAACGGAAAGTTTGGTGCATCGGGTACTGCAATCTTCGCAGGATACTCGCGCCGGCTGACGGATAAGTTCGCATTTGGTCTTGCAGTGAAATATGTAAATGAATCAATTGACAGTTACTCGGCGGATAATTTTCTTCTCGATGGCGGAGTGCTTTATTACACAGGACTTTCGAGTCTGAGAATAGCCGCAACCATTAACAACTTTGGCACTGACTCAAAATATCTGAATGATCCCTTTAAGATGCCTTCCTCCATTCGGCTCGGTGCTGCATCTGAAGTTTATGGCTCAATGGAGTCAGACCTGAGAGTTACGCTTATAGCTGAGGCGGTTCATCCGAATGACGGCGATGAGCGGCTTAATACTGGAGTGGAGATAGGATATAACAAAATGTTCTTTTTACGGGGCGGTTATAAATTCTTCTATGATGAAGAATCCTATTCTCTGGGGATCGGTTTTAATTCAGATTTCTCCCAGACTATTTCGGCTGATTTTTCTTACGCTGACTACGGTCGGCTTGGCGGAACTCTTCGTTTTTCACTTCAGTACGGATTGTGAGGCAGAAAATGAAAAAACTTGTTTTACTCGCAGTTTTAAGTTTTATTTTAACCGGAGCATTACAGGCGCAGGTTAAATCAATCTCATTCTTCTCGGATTACTCAGCAAGTCTGTCAAAGAGAATTAGTGTTTCAGAAGCAGACGCGGTTGGCGGCGGTCTGACCCTCAAATATAACGTGAGTGACTGGTTCTCACTTAACCTCACAGCCGGATATACGCTTTACAGCATTTCACAGGACAGTGCATTGCAAAAGTGGAATTGGGATTTTTGGGAGATACGTTACAGAAATCGGGTTGCTGCAGACCTGGCTGAAAACCCCGGCTCAGCGGCCTCAATTGTTCCTGTGCAAAAGATGGATATACTGCCCGTGCTTATTTCGTTCAGCCGTGAGTTTGAACTTATGGAAGGCCTGAAAATTTCGCCAGAAGTGGGCGGCGGAGTATATTTTTATACAAGGAGGATGTATCTGGCAGAATCCTGGCAGAGAAAGTTCGACTCATACGGCCTGACCTACGAATACAGTTACCGGAATTTTGCGACAAATAAGTATGGTAATCCGATTGTGCTTTTTGCGGGCGCGGGGCTGAGATACATCATTACCGAGGGATTTTCGCTTGAAGGAAGCGTTAAATATCATCAGGTGATGAAAACTGAAGGTTCGATGGGTTACAACGAATTTATCTTTGAAAATGCCCTGAGCACCGGACTGGCGCTTGTTTTCAGTTATTAATTTTTGAAAAGCAGAAGCATGAAAAAATTTATATATATAATTGCGGCAGCGATGGTTTTTCTCACTGTTGATTTAAATGCACAGAAAATTCAGTTCACCGCCGGGGCAGAGGGTTCACTCTTTATACCATCGGGAACCCTTGCCGATCGCTTTCAACCGGGTATGGGATTTACTCTCCGCTTCGGACAGGAAACCGCGCCGGGCTGGTTTTGGTTTGGCGCATTTGAATACCTGAACCTGGATTCTGAAAATGATGAAAAACTTTCGGTTAAAAGAAATCTGAATGTTGCAGGAATAACTAAAACCGTTCAGGTTCCCACACCCGGTATTGATATGTATCTCACATCATACGGACTCTCGGCAAATGCACAAGCAGCCCTCTGGGATTTTGGTTTTCTGAAAACGGATATTGAGTTCGGATTTGGCGTGTACCGTTGGGAAGGTTTCAGGGGCAGTTTCAGAGATTCTATTTATTATGACACCACCGGTTCAGGCACAAAGTCTGGTCTTGAATATATATCCATCGCCGAGATCAAACAAACCGACTGGAGCGGAGGCGTGAATGCCGGGTTGGGAATTACCATTCCTCTTATAAAACCGCTTGATATATATATTGCCGCGCATTATAAGTTAATAATCGGTGAACTCTGGCCGGCACTTGCGCTGGATATGGAGAATGTAAGTGTGTTTCAAATGTATCAGATAACAGCGGGAGTGAGAGGTTCATTTTGAATTCGCGAATGATTGCATATACGTTTGTTCTGATGTTTTTTGCGGTTGGTTACAGGGCTGGTGATGACACGCAGTCTGAGGAGAAAGTGGAAGCAGTTAGGGGAGTCTGGCTTACCAACGTGGATAGTGACGTACTCACCTCGCGCGAGAAGATTCGTGAGGCAGTTGCCCTCTGTAAAGAAAACGGCATTAATACCATATTCATGGTTACCTGGAACAAAGCAGTAACCATGCATCCAAGTCAGGTAATGCTCAGGACGTTTGGTGTTGAGCAGGATTCTCTTTACCGGGGACGTGATCCCCTCGCGGAACTGATTGAAGAAGCACATAAAGAGAACATTAAAGTATTCGCCTGGTTTGAGTTTGGCTTTTCGACTTCCTATAATCTGGGCGGGGGACATATTATTGCAAAAAAGCCGGAGTGGGCAGCAATAGATTCTGAAGGCAAACTGGTTAAGAAAAATAATTTTGAATGGATGAATGGTTTTAGTCCTGAGGTTCAGCAGTTTGCGATTGATCTGATCACAGAAGTTGTAAGGAATTATAACATAGACGGAATTCAGGGAGATGACCGCCTTCCTGCAATGCCCTCCGAGTCCGGTTATGACCCCTATACTGTTGACCTTTATAAAAAACAGCATAACGGAGCTGAACCTCCGGAAAATCATAAAGACTCCGCCTGGGTTGAATGGCGCAGCAATCTGCTGACTGATTTTATGGGTAAGATTTATTCAGAAGTTAAAGCAATCAAAAAAGATGTTATTGTTTCGGTATCTCCTTCAATTCATCCCTTTGCGAAAGAGGAGTATCTGCAGGACTGGACAACCTGGGTGCGCAAAGGATATGTGGAACTTGTCTGCCCGCAGCTTTACCGTTACAACATAGAGGCCTACAAAAAGCTGCTTGATGATATATACGGCGGTCAAATTGATAAAAAAGACCTTCATCGGTTTTATCCCGGTATTCTGGTTAAGCTGGGTAAGTATTATCCTTCTCAGGAGTTTTTGCTCCAAATGATTGAAGCAAACCGTAAAGTCGGGCTGAAAGGTGAGGTTCTTTTCTTCTATGAAGCATTAAAGCATTACCCTGAGCTGTTTAAGAAAAGGATTTATACTGATGATGTTGTATTCCCCGAATTATTGCACAGGTAAAGTGATTTGAGAAAAGCTCTTTGGATTATTTGTTTTCTACCTATACTTCTTTCGGCACAGACAAAGACCGAGTTCCGCGCGGTCTGGCTGACCAATGTGGACAGCCCGGTACTGTTCACTGACAAGAACATTACAGACGCTATGAATTATCTGGCCGAAAAAGGATTTAATGTAATTTTCCCCGTTGTATGGAATAAGGGCTATACACTCTACCCCAGTCAGGTAATGCAGGATCGCTTTAACACCCCTATCTGGTCCACCTTTGCCGGCAGAGATCCGTTAAAGAAGATAATCCTGGAGGCGCACCGCCTCGGCATAGAAGTAATACCCTGGTTTGAGTTTGGCTTCTCCTCTTCTTATTCTCTGAATGGTGGTCACATCATTAACAAATATCCTTCATGGGCGGGCAGAAAAAATGACGGCAGTCTGCTTGTGAAAAACGGATTCGACTGGATGGCTGGCACCAATCCTGAAGTGCAGGATTTTATGATAAGCATAATCACAGAAGTGCTTGACAACTATGATGTTGACGGTGTTCAGGGGGATGACCGCCTTCCCGCAATGCCGGTTGAAGGGGGCTATGACTCTGTTACTGTTGCGATATATAAATCTGAAAACGGCGGAGCAAACCCGCCAACAAACTTTTGGGATGCATCCTGGAAACGCTGGCGCGCAAATAAACTGAATAACTTCTTCAGACGGATGAAGGATTCGGTTAAAGTGCGGGGTGAGCACCTTATTATTTCGGCTGCACCTTCAAACTATCCGTGGGGATATGATGAGTATCTCCAAGACAGCAAAACATGGGTGGACTCTAGCATTGTCGAGAATTTCATTCCGCAGCTTTACCGTTATGATTATACATCGTATGCAAACGAACTTATTAACGCCTCCAATCTGGTACCTGCTTCTCAGAAACATATCTTCTTCCCCGGAATGTTAACCAAGGCAGGAAGTTATGTAATATCACCCTCATTCTTTATTCAGTCAATGAATCTTAACAGATCAAGGGGACTGAAAGGTGAATGTTTCTTTTTTTATGAATCATTTACAGCCAATGGCGGTCTGCTTGGCGATACACTGCGGACATTATATTATAATGAACCTGCACTGGTACCTTACAGAAACGGCAGCAACTTCAGACCGGCAGCCCAGGTGGTTAACGAGGATGATCTGCTGAACACTGAAAAACAGGGGAATTGGGAGCGTGTTCCGGTGGCGGGGTTTAATCCGCAGATATACTGGACAAACGATACCGCTGATGCCTGGTTTGATTATTATTTAGACGCTAAAGCCGCTGCATGGTATGATATATATGTATATAATATACCCAACTTTGCTTTCACACAGTTCGCCCGATATACCATTTATGACGTAAACGGTGAGCAAACCATTCTTTTTGATCAGCGCAACACTGCGAACAATACCTGGGTGAAGATCGGGGAGGCCTATCTGAACCCCGGCCGTTCAAGAGTGCTGAGAGCTGATAACTCACAACTGGAGGTGGGGAAATACCTTCTGGCAGACGCGGCTATGATGATGGTGAATCGTAAAAAGTCTCCGGATGCAGTTTTTACTACAGTCGAAAATGAACATTCTTATAGTAACAATGCCCCTCGGAATTTTATTGTTTATGATGCATACCCGAATCCGTTTAATCCTTCGACCACTGTCACTTTTTCCCATACGGAGAGCAGGGTAGTAAGGGCGGAGCTCTATAATGCACTTGGTCAGCGCATAGCACTTCTGACGGATGAGTTTTATTCAGCAGGTGAGCATGCACTAAGAATTGACGGACTTGGCTTGACATCCGGTATTTATTTTGTAAATTTTCAATCAGAAGATTTTCAGAAATCTGTAAAAGTATTATTGCTAAAGTAGAAAGGAATTTTTGAACTTTCTTATAAGAAGGAGAAAGCTGAGGCGCACTGAATGAATCTCTTTACCAAGCGCCTCATTCTTTCCCTGTTCCTGTTGGTAATTCTCGGAGCTGGCGGAACTCTCGGATATTATATTATATCTGACGGAAAGGCATCACTTACTGACTGCTTTTATATGACTGCAATTACTGTCACCACCATCGGCTATGGTGAGATTATTCCGCTTGATCAAAGCCCAGGCGGAAGAATTTTTACGGTTATTCTTGCCCTCTTTGGCGTTGGTTCCTTTACCTATATTGTTACCAACCTCACTGCACTCCTTATTGACAGAGACGTTTTTCTTACCTATTCAAAGAAGCGGACACTCAAAATGATTTCAAAATTACATAAACATTTTATCATTTGCGGGACCGGAGATATTGGACTGCAGATTGCAAAGGAGCTTAAGGCAACCGACAGACCTTTTGTTCTTATTGATAAAGATATCCACAAAACAAATCATCTGATTGATATTAAAGATTTTATTACTCTTAAGGGGGATGCAACAGAGGATGATATTTTATTAAGCGCCGGCATCGAAAAGGCAAGAGGTATCTTCGCGGTTACCGGTGATGACAACTATAATCTGGTGATAACTTTTACCGCGCGTCAGTTGAACCCCGGCATCCGGATAATAGCAAAGGTGAGGGATATGATGCAGTCAGAAAAGATTAAAAGAGCCGGGGCTGATTCTGTTATCTCCCCTTATATGATTGGCGGTCTTCGCATTGTATCTGAAATGGTCAGACCTGCTGTTGTAAGCTTTCTTGACAGCATGATGAGGGATAAGAATGCAAATCTCAGGGTTGAGGAAATTAATCTTACACCTGTTTGCAAGGATAAAACTCTGGAAGAAGTTGATATGTATTCCCGTGAGGATATCCTGATGCTCGCGATACGGAAAAACGGGGAAATAAAATTCAACCCTCCGAAAAACACTGTTCTCGAAGGGGATGAAATACTTATTCTGATGGTGTCTCCCTCAGGAAGAAACGAACTTAACGAACGCTTCGGGCTAAATACCTGATTAGATCAGGAATTTAATTACCACAAAGCCGCCAATCAGTAAAAGAGTAAAGGCGATTGCCAGCCAGTCAAAGTATTTGTCAATAAAAGTTTTAATCTGCTCTCCGTATTTCCATAAAAGAAATGCAACTAAGAAAAAACGTGCTCCTCTTGAAACTATTGAGGCAAAAATGAAAATGGGGAGATTAACATTAAACGCTCCTGAGGCAACCGTAAAAACTTTATAGGGGATTGGGGTAAATCCAGCCGTAAAGATAATCCAGAAGTCATATTGCTTATATAGCCCCTCAATCTCAAAAAATAATTTCTCAGTAAAGCCGGGAATGTTGTTAAAGAAGAACATGGCCAGCCAGGTAAACTCCATATCCAGATTCCACCACGCAAAGTGACCAATTGCATAACCAAGCATTGCTCCTGACACCGAAGCTATAGTACAGTTCAGAGCAAACTTAAATGCCTTGGTTTTCGCACCCAGAACCAGGGCAATAAGCAGTGCATCCGGTGGAATAGGGAAGAAGGATGATTCAGCAAATGCAAGAATAAACAGCGCTATGGGACCATAAGGAGTCTGAGCCCAGTGAAGCACCCAATCGTAGAGTTTTCTGACGTATTTCATTCGGAATTTGATTTTTACAAAGCTCCAAAAATACCGCACCAGGGCAGGATAAACAATGTAAATCATTATCACGGATTAAACGGATTTGGCTGATTACGCGGATTATTATTGCAGATAAGGAGAATTCAAATACTGTTTCTGTATTGAAAGGTCGAGACCTTTTCATAACTTAACTTGCTGTGAAACCCTGAAAATCTGTGGAATCCCTTAATCCGCTTAATCCGTGATCCTTAATCCGTGATCCTTAATCCGTGATCCATTGTTCATTGTACATTAAAATGTACACCTCCGGATTCAGAAATAGACACTATTTTAGGGATGAGCTTATTTTTTCTTTATAATGAAGGATTTTTCAGGCATAATTTTTGCTCGATATCCATTAATACAATGGAGCTAAAAGTCATGAAAAGATACATTTATTTGCTGGTTTTACCGTTTCTGCTGACTGGCTGTTATACGCAGTTGGCGGTTGAGGAAAACGAAGATTACACATACTCCCGGACGACCTACGAACCGGAAAGATACGGTGATGAAGAGACTTATTTGGAGTCCGACACAGTATATGAAGATGAGACCACCATTGTAAACAATTACTACTTAGATGACAATTTTGGGTCATATCGCCGTTATTTCGGAGGTTATTACCCGTCATCCACTATTATTATCGGTTACCACTATTCACCGTCCTGGTATTTCCACGGCGGGTGGAGCTATTTCTGGTGGGATCCCTGGTACCCGACTTTCTGCGGATTTGACTATTACCCGGGTCTTTACTCCTATTGGGGACCTCACTACTACTACCCCTATTGGGCTTATAACTATAATTCCTACAACTACTATGGCTACAGCGACAGTTACCGTTATCGGACCGATGACTTGGCCCGCCTCCGCAATAACGATGGCTTAAGAGGCAGCTACACCAATCGTGATGGTTTACGCGGCGGAAGGGGCAATAACGTGGATGTTGTAAGGGACAGAGATGCCTTTGACAGAGATGGACGCGACAGAAGCAGTCGCGATGAAGTTACCCGTGACCGCAGCCGTGATGGATGGGACAATAATTCCTGGAATAACACCAGGAACGATGTAAAGGAAAACAAAAGACGCCGCGATGAGGATGTTAAAATCCGCCGTGATAAGAAGGACGATATGCGCGAGCCGGTGACTAAGGATAAGAAGCGTGAGATTAAAACCGATGACAATAAAAGAAAATCACCAACGGTTGATCCTAAGAAACGTGAGAACAACAATGACAATAACACGAAGCGCAAAAACTCCGTTAATACCGAACGGAAGCGTGAAAACAATAATGACAGTAATCGCCGCAATAATTCAGTAAATACTGAAAAAAAACGTGAGAATAAACGTAATGACGGCTCAATTAATAAAGAGCGGAACTCATCTCGCAACGACAATCGGAACTCAAACCGTTCGTATTCACCGCCTTCGCGAAATAATGATAACAGCAGCCGCTCATCATCAGGGGGCAACAGATCAAACAGCGGTAACAGCAGCAGATCCTCAGGCGGAGGAAGCAGCCGCGATGACAATTCATCAAGGAGAAGATAACATTGAAATCAATTATCATATATATTGCGATTTTATTGTTCATCCCGCTCACAGGTTGCTATACGGTTCTTCTGACAACGGAGAACACCTATGAGGAAGAACTGATACGTCTTGAGTCCGGTGATGAAGATCGTGAGGTAGCGTACGAGGATGGCTGGATGTATTGCCCCCGCGGAGAGGAGTCAACCTGGTTTGATTATTATAACCTCCCATGGTGGTACACTAGTCCCATGGTTTCAAAAGATATTAACCCCAATCGAATTGATGGCGGTACTTTTGACCGGCTGCGTGAAACAGGAGGCAGTGGCGGAGGCGGTGGAGCATCCCGAACAAGTAATGGCGGTGGAAACTCCACATCAGGAAATACTTCGCGCGATGATGAAAAGAAAAAAGTTAATGCTGATGACAATAATCAGAATAACAACAGCACTAACCGTAAAAGCGGTGGTGAGGATAAAAAGAATTTAAGAAACGAGGACGGTAACCGTTCAACTCCCAAAAGAAGATAACCATAATGAAAAAATATATTTATCTGATAATCATAATCCTTTTTACCGGAAATCAGATTTCTGCTCAGGGACTCAGTGACGGACTGCGTCTTTCGGCATTCGGAACAAACTCCGGAGTCCGTGCCCTCGGCATGGGTAACAGCTATACAGCCCTCAGCGATGATGGCACCGGTATGTTTTATAACCCTGCCGGAATTGCCCTGGTGAAAAAATTAGAATTCACCGGTAATCTGGACTACTTCAGCTATAGCAATGATATTTCATTTCTTGGAAACAAGAGTAAGTATAACAACAGCGCAACAAATCTGAGCAACCTTTCATTTATTTTTCCGTTTCCGACTCTCAGGGGCAGTTTCGTGGTTGGTGCCGGATACAGCACTTCACATATATATACCGGCGGACTGAGATTTGACGGATTTAATTCCGGCTCAACCCTGATTGCTGATCTTGCTATTGATACTGATGTGCCGTATGACCTTTTTATGACTGACGAGAACGGCAACACCATTCTTGGCAGCAATCTGAATCAGAGCGGCAACACTCTTGAGTCTGGGTCTCTTGAAAGTTATTCTTTCGTGGCAGGGCTTGAAGTATATAAAGACGTTTTTGTAGGGGGCACACTTAATATCTCTTCAGGAACCTATAAAAATTCACGAGACTACTACGAGGACGATACACGGGGGTATTATGATACCGTAATAGTTGCGCCGGGGTACACATTCACCCGTGATTTCCAAACCTTCTTCCTTAACCGTACTCTTGACTGGGAAATGCAGGGGTGGGACTTCAAACTTGGCGTGCTTTATCAGATTAACAAGATGGCGCGCTTCGGAATGAAAATCCAGTTCCCGAAGTATTATACCGTAAAGGAAAAGTTTTTTGCAAGCGGTTATTCAGACTGGGGCAACGGTACCAGACGCACGCTTGATGAGGCGGATTATGAATTCAGCACTGAGTATGATATCACCACTCCGTTTGAGTTTTCAGTAGGCGGTGCGGTTAATGTAGTGGGGCTTATCCTGAGCGGAGAGGTTACCCTTACTGACTATACCCAGATGGAATTCAGCAATGGTATCGGTATTACCGAAGCTGATCTTGTGGACATTAACAAAAGAGCCAAAGAACTGCTGACCGGTGTGATGAATTATAATATCGGCGCCGAGTACATGATTCCGACTACTAATCTCAGGGTCAGAGGCGGTTACTTTGTTCAGAAATCACCTTACGACGGTGATGATGCCGTTTATGACAGAAAGTACCTCACTTTGGGAGGCGGTTTCCTGATTGACGGTTTAATATCCCTCGATCTGGCCTTTGTCAGAGGGTTTTACGATACTTATGGTGACAATTACGGAAATAATGATTCGAGAACGTTCCAGAGCATAACCACAAACCGTCTGATGCTTTCATTTGGGTATAGGTTCTGACCCGAAAATGATTTTCCGAAGAGGACAGTCAGAGAATTGGCTGTCCTTTTTTATTTTTGTACATCTGTAATTAAACAAAAGGTGACCCGTTAAAGCCAGAGTCTATAGAATTGAAAGCAAGGATATTTATGTAAAACCTGAAGAGGGGGAGGATTTTATCAGGTGCAGTCTTCGCGGAAAATTCAGAATTGAAAACCGGCTAAAAAAGGATAAAATGTATATCCTTGATGTATTAGCAGTGGGAGACTACGTTTCGGTAAGCATGGAAAAGGATGGCACCGGGGTTATTGAAGAGGTGCTGACCCGGACGAACTATCTTTCCCGCAAAGCTCCGAAACTTAAAGGGGGCTCTTATCGAGGGGAAAGATTTGAACAGATAATTGCCGCAAATATCTCCCAGGTTATAGTGGTCTTTTCTGCTGTTTCCCCCTCGTTTAATAACCGGTCATTAGACCGCTTTCTGGTAGCAGCGGAAAGTTCACAAATCCGCCCGATGATTGTGATTAACAAAATGGACCTGCTTTTTCCGGATGAACGGAAAATATTCGACGAAATAAGAGATGTATATACTGAGCTGAATTACTCGGTTTTTCTAACTTCGGCAGTGACTAAAGAGGGAATTGATGAACTGAGAGAAAAACTTAAAAAGGAATGTTCATTTGTGTGGGGTCACTCAGGGGTGGGTAAGTCATCATTGTTTAATGTGCTTTATCCGGGGCTCAACTTCCAGACAGGTGAGATCAGTAATTATTCAGATAAGGGAGTTCATACCACTGTAACAGTAAGTCTGCACGATGTTAGCCAGAATACACAGATTATAGATTCTCCCGGCATCCGCGAAATTGATCCCTACGGAATAACCAAGGAAGATTTGTGCCACTATTTCAGGGAGTTTGAATCGTATCTGGGTAAGTGCCGTTTCACCCGCTGCACCCACACTCACGAGCCCGACTGTGCAATCCGTGATGCAGTTGAACAAGGGGAAATAAGTCCCGATCGCTATGAAAGCTACACCAATATATACAATACCGTAGAAGAAGATTTGTTTTTTTGACATAGCAGATCCCCGGATGGCGGCTTTACGGGAAATTGATTCCTGCCAATCAGTGACTGCTCCGCGGACAGGTGTTATAGTGAGGGTCCCTTTTTAACAAAGATGGTGTCTTATCGCTGATCTGCATTTCTTGCAATAATACCCACCCCGCAAGTCAACTTCTTCTATGATGGAGGATGAATGCATCACACACTCCCAATCTTTGCAGTGAAGCAGTCCGAAATTATGCCCCAGTTCATGCAAAACTTCCTTCTGAAGTCTTTGTTCATAGAGATCACGGTTCGGCTCACCGCTGTAAAGCTCTTCATGCAGGCGGAAAGAGGAAACAATTGCAAGATGACCGTTAAGCTGTGCTTCACCAAATATATAACTGAGCACTGGTGTTGCAAGGTCAACACTCGTGAGAATCAGTTTTTTTTCGCGGCTGTCTTTTGAGTGATTCAGATATTTGAGGAGAATCCTTGATGATATATACTGCCCCCGCTCCGGAGCAAATGCATCGCTTATGTCGGGATTAAAATCAGAAATATGAACTCCGCCTCTGAAGGTATCCAACAGAAGCATTTCAACCTTTAGGATTGACCTCCGGTCAGGGAACTGCAGGGGGAAGAGCCGAAAACTCAACTTTTACCCTTCTTATCAGTTGGGCTTTTCCAGGTGGTAGCGGTTCAGCTTATTATAGAGCGTAACGCGGTCAATGCCAAGCACTTTTGAGGTTTTTGATATATTCCAGCGATTTTCATTCAGAACCTTCATAATATGCTTTTTTTCTACTGATGCCATGCTTTTGTCATCATCGCTGAGACTCAGGTCTTCTTCGCGCAGATGAAAGGGGAGATCGTCAAATGTAATCTCATCAGTTTTTGATATTACAACAGCGCGTTCAATCGCGTTTTCAAGTTCGCGGACGTTACCCGGCCAGGCATAGTTTTTCAGGAAGAGAAGAGCTTCTTCTGAGATCTTCTTTCGCTTTTTATTCATTGAGTTGCAGAACCTGTCAAGGAAGTAATAAGCAAGCTGTTCAACATCATCAGTGCGTTCACGCAGAGGAGGGATGAAAACGGTAAATACGTTCAGACGGTAATACAGATCCTCGCGGAATCTGCCATCCTTTACTGCATTTTCAAGAGGTTCATTGGTTGCTGCCACTACTCTAAAGTCACTTGTAATCACTTCATTCCCTCCGACTCTGGTGAACTGCTTTGTTTCAATCACTCTGAGCAGCTCAATCTGCATCTTGGAACTGATAGTCCCGATTTCATCGAGAAATATAGTACCTTCATGCGCCATTTCGAATTTGCCTTTCCGGCGGAACTGAGCGCCTGTGAATGCACCTTTTTCATGTCCGAAGAGTTCACTTTCAAGCAGCGACTCAGCCAGCGCACCACAGTTTACGGTTATAATCGGGAAATATTTTCTCTTGCTGTTAAGGTGAATGGCTTTTGCTACCAGCTCTTTACCGGTTCCGCTTTCTCCTCGTATGAGAACGGTTGTATCAGTCGGAGCCACGGTTCTAACCAGCTCATATATCTTCTGCATTTGCAGACTGTCCCCGACTAAGTTATCCGGGCGGAGCACCACATCTATGTTGTCCTTTAGAACTTCATTTTCGCGAAGCAGTTTTTTCTGGTCAACCGCACGCTTTACGATATGCGAAAGTTCATCAGGATCAACCGGTTTTGTTATATAATCATACGCTCCTGCCTTAAGCGCCTTAATTGCAGTGGGCACGGATGCAAAAGCTGTTATAAGAATAATAATTGCACCCGGGTCTTCTGCTTTAAGTTTTTCAAGAAGGTCAAGTCCGCTTATCCCGGGCATTTTAATATCCGCCAGTATAAGGTCATACTTTCCGATCTCGAATTTTTTTAATGCAGTTTCTCCGTCTTCCGCGGTATCAACTGAATAATCATCCTCAATAAACCACTGCTTAAGTGATTCGCGGACAATCTGTTCGTCGTCAACAATCAGAATTTTAGGTTGTGATGTCATGTTATTTCCACCGGTAAAATGATTTCAATGGTTGTTCCTTTAGATGAGGTTTCCTTAACTGATATAGTTCCTCCGTGGCTGGTGACAATGCCGTAAACAACGGCCAGACCCAGCCCTGTACCTTTTTGTTCCTTCTTGGTCGAGTAGAACGGCTCGAATATATAGGGGAGGTCCTTATCCTCTATACCTTTGCCCTGATCAGTAATCTCTATATATACTTTGCCGTGGTTGACTGATGAGTCAATCCTGATTACCCCGCCTGAGCTCATTGCCTCGACGGCATTCATCAGCAGGGCAACAAGCGCCTGTTCTATTTTCTGCGGGTCGCAGGTAACAGGAGGCAGGTCAGAAGCATAATTTTTTTCAATCGTAATTTTGTTAATCTGAAAGTGATGATTGATCAGCAGCAATGCTTTTTCAATAAGGTAAGTGATGTCGGCCGGATGACGCACTTCCTCCTGATGACGGCTGAATAGAAGCAGATCTTTTACAATTCTGCCGCAACGTGCAGATTCATCGCCAATAACATCGAGGAATGAGATGATTTCTTTATGCTCATCCTTATTCTGTTTTTCCAGTTTTTTCTTAATCACACGGGCAAAGGTGAGTATTCCTTCAAGAGGGTTGTTCAGTTCGTGTGCCACCGTGGCTGAGAGTTTTCCAAGCGAGGCAAGTTTTTCTATCTGGGTAATTTGTTCATAGATTTTTTTCAGTTCTGCGTTTTTCTGTTCTACCTTGTCATTAAGGGTCTCAGACCATTCATGAAGTTCCTTGTATGCTGAATTGAGCTTTTCGGTCATGGTATCAAATTCGTTTGAAACGGTTCCGAATTCATCATTGGAATCCAGATTTATTTTATAAGAAAGATTTCCATTGCTTACCTCTTTAATCCCCACAACTAAGCGGTGAATCGGTTTGTTTATATACTGCATGATAAAGAGGAACGTCAGTCCGGATAGGAGCGATGTTATAACTAATGCTCCGGTGATAATATTCTTATTGTTTTCTGCAATGGTCTGGTTCATTGACTCGGTAGGAACAATAATATCAACAACACCGAGAATACTTTTTGATTTTTCGTGAGCGTGACACTCTGAGGTGTAGCAGTCTTTTTCGTTATTGATGGGGTGAATCAAACCAAGCATCTGGCTGCCGCTCTCAGAGGTGAAGATGCGCATCATCTGATCAGCGGGAAGGTCGCTTACAATTTCACCTGAAGAGAGATGGCAGACGATGCATGCTTCAGCATCTGAGTCTGCCATTTTTCCAATTTCCGTTGAATCAGTTGAAAAAACAATCTCACCGGTTTTATTATAAATTCTTATACGGTCAACACCCGGCTGTTGGCCGATGGTGTTAATGATCTGATGCACATCTTCCTTACGGTTCAGGAGCATGCCATGTCGGGTGGAGCCAACCACAATTTCGCTTAGTTCATAACTGTTTCTGCTCAGGGAGCGGGAAAGATTTTCCCTGAGTTGGGAGGTTGTAAACCAGGTGTAGGCGGTCAGGAACAATATCAAAGTCCCTGATATAAGTAAAATAAGTTTTACGCTAAGGCGATGCAATGCAACTACAGTATTGTTACTGTGTGTTACCAAATATTGTGCCGAATTAATCAATCAAAATGATTGATTTTTCAACAGTTTTACAGGGTTTAGAGGGGCTGGCTGTCTAAGAATTGAGAATTCAAATTGCTTCTGCGCCGAGCAGGGAGGCGGTTCTTATGAAATCATCAGATCCCATCAATTCATAAGAATACTGAAAAGCGGGCAGCTCAGTCCGGTCATCGGAATCTTTGGGTAGTTTGCCGATCCGGTTAAGAAACTCACCCACAATATGCATTTTTTGTGCGAGGTATTCCTTTTTGGGTAGCAGCAGATCTGCGGTCAGTTCAGGCACTTCAGCCACAAGCTGCCACTGATTTTCGATGGCGGATTCATCCTCCGGTGAGAAAAGGATGTTATGAACCGGGAGCGGTATGCGAAAACTGAACTCAGGCGAGGACAGCAGAAAGAACGGGGAAGTCTGGAGCTTCCCCGCACTTTGCATTACTGACAGATTGAAATTCAAAAACAAAAGGCGCATCAGATCACTCAGTCCGGTCAGATATGAGTTGGATATTATGTGTCTGAGTACCACATGGTTCTTCAGGTATAAACAACTTTCAGAGAAGAACAGATTCCTTAAAAAGGTTCGGGTCAGTTCTAAAGTTGTCAGGTGTCCGTTGTCTTGATAATCATAACCGCTGACTTTACTTTTTAAGGCCAGCTCAATCGGACATCCTTTGCATCGGTAACCGCGTTCACACAGTCGAAAACTTATAACGCCGCAGTCCGACCAAAGACAGGATTTTACGGCTTGAGCTTTCATGATGCACCTTTTATTTTTTATTATTTAGCAATTAATGATCAGCAGAAAAAACAGGGAAGTTCTTTACTGCAAACTTGAATGCCATCATTCCAAAAACCACAATCATCAGGGTAATAGCAACTTCACCGACTGCCGGGAAGTAATTTGTACCTGTATATACCGAAATTGAAGTAACTCCTACGTTCATTCTGTTCATCAGGAATCCCGTGATTACAAAAATGATTCCTGTATAGAGATAGGTGCGGTTTCTTCTGCGGTGTTTGCTCAGGAGGATTGCCCCCGGAATGATTACGCCGACAAGCATTTCAGCGAGGAACATATTCGCAAGGAAGTCCCCGGCAAAGATGTAAGATATATTGCCGCTGAGTGCAAGCTCTGTCATCTTAATGACAAAGTATATGCCGAGCGTTGATACACTGATAAGTCCGCAGGTTGAAAGCAGTGGAAGTTCAAGTTCCTTGCCGAAAGCCCGTGAACTGAGGTAGGACTCAAAAACAACCATGGCAAATCCCGTAGCAATAGCGGTCATATAGAAATATACCGGCAGCATCGGTGTGTACCAGAGAGGGTGCATTTTCTGAGGAACGATAAGAAAGAGTGATCCTAATGATGACTGATGAAGTGTTGACAACAAAACACCAAGGATCATCACGGGCACCGCAATCTTTTTAAGTATTGACTGAAGTTTCTGAAGGTTGAACCGCTCAACTATAACAGGACTGAATTCAAGAAATAATACTGTTGTATAAAGCATAACGCACCAGGCAACCTCAAACATTACGGAACGTGGGTTCCACATAATAATTGCGTGCCAGATGTTCCAGGGTTTACCAAGGTCAATCAGCAGAGCAACCACAACAAGGACGTAGCCCAGAAATGCAGTCAGGATGGCCGGTCGGGTGAGCGGCTTGAAGCGCTCTATATTGAATATATGTGTTATCGCGCAGATAGTAAAGCCGCCGGCAGCAAGCCCGACTCCGCAAAGTATATCAAAACCGATCCATAGCCCCCAGGGAGAGACATCGGATAAGTTTGAAACCGCACCAATACCCTGCGTAAAGCGGATGTAGGTATAGTAGAGTCCGGAGATAACAATGAGTCCGCCGACTACTCTCCAGAATGTAAACAGTGATGCTATCTTGCTTTTCATTTTAAATCTCCTTCAGCATGGTTCTTTTCTTTTGAGATCTGATTTTTTCTCTTTGTCAGCCAGTACATTCCGGTTAGGAATACACTGCCAGCTCCGACCACTGCCGGAATTTTGTCTAATGCCTGCTGAGTGAGCTGCGGGAGTGCAGTCTTTGGCAGGTTGCTTGCCAGACCAAGTTGATCAAAGGAGACCGGTGAAAGAATCAATACATTTGTTCCGCCAGCTTCGGTCATGCCATAAACTTCAGGATAGTATTTATCCGGGTTTTCAGCGATTCTCTTTTTAGCTTCAGTTTTAAGCTCATCAAGGGTTCCGAAAAGTGTTGCACCGGTCGGGCAGGCCTCTGCACATGCGGTCTGTTCGCCGTTCTTAACACGGTCGTAACACATGGTGCATTTGTGAATAACAGGGGTGTTGCTATGCCATTCATATCGGGGGATATGGTGCGGGCAGGCCTGCATACAATAGCGGCATCCCATGCACTTGTCACCGTCATAAACAACTGGTCCTTCAGGTGTTTTTACTATTGCTGCAATGGGGCAGACAGATGCGCAGGCAGGATCTGCACAATGCATACACATTCTGCGGATATAGTTGCCGTCATGATCTTCAAGCACTGTGTAAGTGTGCTGTGAAAGATGATCGGTTAGAAAATCTTCTTTTGGCTCTTTTAATCCGTTTTTAACTTTGCATGCGGTGTAACATTCGCCGCAGCCAACGCACTCCGTAACATCAAAGAGTAATCCATATTGAGTTGCCATGTTCCTGCTCCTCACATCCTAAGGAAGTCGTTTTCGAATGATCTGAGGTCTTCCTCACTAAGCTGACCTGCAACACCCTCCATGATGTTACCGCCGTCCATCATCGTAAGACCCAACTCAGGATGGCCGTTAAAGCTGAATGAAAGGAAATCCTTAAATCTGGAGAATTCAGTCTTCAGCCATTTGGCTGCTTTTTCAGGGCGGATAACTGAACTGAATGAGGAGATAGCAGTATCGGGGACAAGCATTACTGCCCAGTTCTTGTCATAAATATCATCATGAACGTGACCTTCAACATTGTTTACATTCTGAATGGTACCGTCCACAGGTGATTTCAAAACAAGGATTTTGCCTTTATTAAAGGTGAGTTTCATAATGGGGTCGCCCTTTTTTACAATATCTCCGGCGTTCTTTAGGGCGTGCATTCTAACCCGCCCGAGTGACTTAGCAAGAAATTCATCTATACCAAGATAGACACCTTCTTTTGCTTCCTTAAGCCATAGATGGTTTTTTGCTACCCAGAAGTTAGCGGGGATGATGAGGGTTGATTTATCGAATACTTCTTCCGAAGCAATCGCGGGATGCACTTTCTTCTGACTCCTTAAAATGAGGAAATCAGCCAGTAAAAAGAGTGCAAATGTTAATATTACTAAGATAGTGACCATTTTTGTTTCTCCTAAGAAGTTGTTTGCCCTGTATTATGCATAAAGCGTACCAAAGAAAAACTTATAAAATAATCCTCATAAACCCTTATAAATCAATGACTTGCAAATGAACTTTTTAAGGCCTCTGAATTGTTCTACAAATGAGTGTAAAAAAATTCAGCACCCAAAATGACTGTTTGCCGGATAATGTTGATTTTTGAACATTTTTGAGGGTTTTTGTATGTTGATTTTCTTTACAGCCCACCGATGAAATAATATACAGTTTTCGGGGCGGTAAAGTGAAAAAGAGGATTTGTCTTTTTGTTACAGTTTTGCAAGCTCGGTATATTTAATGATTGATTTTTTTTAATTATGATTTTTACAAAAGAAGAAGCATACTCAGGTAGTCAGACCTGTCTGATAAAAGAAAAGCTTATTGAAATCCTTGGCAGGACGGAGTTCCAGGTCTCCCGGAAAAACTTTATCCTGAATGATTCTGCTGCTATTGAAGAAATTGATCGGAACGCAGATTTCATTTACCGCGATGTGGCCTCCGGCTCTGTTATCATGGCGTATGGCAAAATACTGGTTCTCCGGAATTTTTCTCCCGCGGAACTCTCAGAAATCTTTTCTTCTTTTGGGGAAGAGCTTCTTCCGGTAGAAATGAGATCGCTGCCTCTCTTCCTTGGTATAGCGAGTTTTGATAATGCTTCAGGTGACCCCTACTGGAAAGACCTCCCCGAATCAGAATGGTTCATCCCTGCCAGATTTGTTATAATGTCTGAAAACAAAAAAACCGAGGTTACCATGAGGATTTCAGGCGGTAACGGTGTTTCAGAGGTTTCGGTGGCTGAATATGTCAATCCTGTTTCAGCCGAAGAGTTATTTTTCCCCGAGAATGAGTTTGCCGGATGGGCTGAAAAAGTTGAGTACATAAAAGAAGAAATCACGAAGGGAAGTGTGTCAAAGGTAGTTCTGGCAAGAAGAATCACCGGGGTGCTGCCACATCCTTCAGACCCGGCGGAGATATTTGCCGAGATGAGTATGGAAAATCCGGGTGATACCGGATACTTTTACCGCTCAGGCAGTGCTGCTTTTATGGGTGTTACTCCTGAAAAACTTCTGACTGTTACCAGAGGAAAGATATATACTGAGGCAATTGCCGGAAGCATTAAAAGAAACGGTGTATATAATGAACAGGAAATGTCAGAAGTGCTGAGCACCTCAGAGAAAGATCTGGATGAACATTTTCTGGTACGTGATTTTCTGATAGAAAATCTTCAGCCCTTTTCTCAGGAGATACAATTTGATAAATCACCGACAGTCAAAAAACTGAAGAACCTTTTTCATCTGAAGACTATGATTTCGGGCAGGATGAAACATCCGGAGCTTTCATCAGTGTTGCAGCTTGTGAGCAGAATTTTTCCTACCCCGGCTGTGTGCGGAACGCCAAAGGAGAAAGCCGCAGAGATTATTCATCAGATTGAAACCGCTCCGCGTGGTTATTACGCAGGTATCATGGGCTATTTTACCCTCAACGGAGACTGTGACCTGGCAGTTACCATCCGCTCAATTCTGATGAGGGGAAATGTATTTGCCGCATACGCCGGATGCGGCATTGTGAGGAATTCAAATCCGGAACTGGAATTTGAAGAAAGCACGGTTAAACTGAAGACCGCAACCGCGCCTCTGCTTTATGCAAATCAATCGTAATAAATTCTTCTCTGAAGCTCTTATTAATTTTCTGGCTTCAAGAAAAATTCAAAACGCGGTTCTTTCTCCTGGTTCACGTAACACTCCATTGACCTTCGCCGCAGCCAGTCATAAAAAGATTAAAACATATTCCGTAATAGATGAAAGGGCAGCCGGATTTTTTGCAACTGGTCTGGCACGCAGTACGAAAAAGCCGGTCATCTTGATATGCACCTCGGGAACCGCAGCGGCTGAATATCTGCCCGCTGTTATTGAGTCATATTTTCAAAAAATCCCCCTTGTTGTAATAACTGCTGACCGCCCGGCTTGCTTGCGCGGAACCGGTGCCAACCAGACAATTTATCAGAGCGATATATATGGCAAACATGTTCTGAAGACATGGGATATAGCTCCGCCTGAAATGTCTGTCAAATATGCAGAAAAATTTTCCACAGTCCTGATAAAACTATCTGAGGTGATTGATGCAGACATTAAGGGACCAGTGCACATCAATATGCAGTTGGATAAACCATTTGAACCGGATGATTTCACGGATGATAAACCACAAGAACTGATAAAATCAATTAAGAAAAAACTCCTGGTCGGGAGGGATATCACAAACCCCAAACCAGAAAAATTTATTCTGCCGGAACAGATTGCAAAGAAGCTAAAAGATTCAGACAAAATTTTGATCTTCTGCGGACCGGATGCGGTAAAGGGAAAAGTGGAATCCGATGATTTACAGAAGCTGTCAAAACACCTTGATGCTCCGGTTCTTTCTGATGGTTTTTCGGGGATTGAATCCAAGAACAAATACAGATGTGTCTGCTCATCATTCCAGTTATACAGCGGACGGTTTACTGATAAACTAAAACCAAGAATAATCGTGCAATTTGGCAACCTGCCCGTATCAAAAGTGGGGGAGGAAATTCTTTCCGTAAAAGGAATTACCAGAATTATTGTAAATAGCGAAGGGAAGATTAAGGGAAAATATGCGAATACGGCGGTAGTCTGCCAGTCTGATATACGCTCTTTTGTGGGAGAAGTATTGAATAAGGTAAAAAAGTCCAAGGATATCAATCAATCCCCGTATTTTAGCACCATAGTTTCAGCAGATAGAAGTGCACTTGATGCAAAATACTATGCGTTGGATAAGGTGCCTTTCACAGAAGCGGAAATTATCCGGAAGGTTGATGAAAAATGCAATCCTGGTGATTCGCTTATGATTGGCAACTCCATGCCGCCGAGAGATTTTGATTATATATCAGCTCTTTTTAGCGGTAATCTTCGACTTTTTCATAACAGGGGGGCGAGCGGTATTGACGGAATTATTGCATCTGCTGCAGGAATAGCAGCCGGTGCGGCATCAAGAACGTTTTTGATTATTGGTGATGTGTCATTTTTTTATGATCTCACATCGCTTAATATTGTAAGACAGCAGAAGCTGAACCTAACCATAATACTTCTTAATAATGGGGGAGGCAGGATATTTGATTTACTCCCGGTTAAACGATTCCCCGATATGGTTAAGGATTTTTATAATACTCCAGTGGGGTTGGATTTTAAGAAATTAGTCACGGCATTTGATATACGTTATGACAATCCAATAACCATCAATGAGCTTGATTCACTTCTCAGTAAGACTTTTACGGGGTTCAATGTAATCGAATGTAAAACTTCGATTAAAGATAGCATTAAGCTGCGAGAAACAGCGGATATGTATTTTGAGTCATATTGATATATAAAGCAGTATAGAATTTATTTTTTTGAGATGTTTTAGAAGGTTCATGTTAATCGTGTCCATTAGTTAATCTTGTTACCATTGTTTTATGAGTTATCTATGTCGCCCCTCTGGGGCGTGGGGTGTTGTTTAGGGATGCATGTCTATTAATTTTTCGCCCCTCTGGGGCTGTTCGCTTAAGCATTCCTAACCACTCATTACTATTCATAAAAAAAGCCGTCCCGAAAAATATCGGGACGGCTTTTTGTTTTAAGCAACTAATGCTTAGAAGGTAACTCCGAGACGGAATCCCATGTAATCTATTACATCACCTGAGTTGATGAACAGACCACCCTGGAACATACCCCAACGGGCATTCAC
>JADLAF010000164.1 GCA_020848375.1 Ignavibacteriaceae bacterium | reverse complement strand
TCTAAGAATCTTATTGTTGGTATGGATTTAATCAATATTCCCAATTTATTAAATATTCATCCACCTCAGAAATTAATAGAAGAATTATTCTTTTGTATTGATCTGTTTAGTTGAAAATTAGATTTTTATGTCCACCCTAACCAAAAAACTATCCTTCTTAGACCGCTACCTTACCCTCTGGATTTTTCTGGCGATGTTTGCCGGAGTTTTCAGCGGGTACTTATTCCCTGGCATTGTTGATTTCTGGAACTCGTTTCAGAGCGGTACTACCAATATTCCCATAGCCATCGGGCTTATTCTGATGATGTATCCGCCGCTGGCAAAGGTGAAATATGAGGAGCTTGGTGATGTATTTAAGAATACAAAAATTCTGGTGCTTTCGCTTATTCAGAACTGGGTCATCGGTCCGGTGCTCATGTTTACTCTGGCGGTAATTTTTCTGCAGGACTATCCTGAATATATGGCCGGACTTATCATGATTGGGCTTGCCCGCTGCATCGCGATGGTTATCGTCTGGAATGAACTGGCTAAGGGTGATACTGAGTACGCCGCCGGACTGGTTGCCTTTAACTCGGTTTTTCAGGTGTTGTTCTTTTCTGTGTATGCTTATATCTTTCTGACCGTTCTGCCGGACTGGCTTGGTTTGCAGACCTTCAAAGTAGATATCACCATCGGTCAGATTGCTGAGAGTGTGTTTATATATCTTGGGATTCCCTTCCTCGCTGGTATGATAACGCGCTTCACGCTGCTCCGTCTGAAGGATAAAACCTGGTACGAGAAGAAATTCATCCCGGCTATATCTCCAATAACCCTTATTGCTCTGCTTTTTACCATCGTGGTGATGTTTTCGCTCAAGGGGGAGTATATTGTTAAAATTCCGCTTGATGTGGTCCGGATTGCTATTCCGCTGGTGATTTACTTTGTGGTGATGTTCCTCATTTCATTTTATATGGGAAAGAAGATCGGGGCGGATTACTCCAAGACTGCTACTCTTTCCTTCACGGCTGCCAGCAATAATTTTGAACTGGCTATTGCGGTTGCAATTGCGGTATTCGGGATTAATTCCGGTGAGGCATTTGCTGCGGTCATCGGGCCATTGGTGGAGGTTCCGGTGCTGATTGGGTTGGTGGGTCTTGCCCTGTGGATTCAGAAGAAGTATTTCCCGAACGCGGAGGAGGGTGAGGTAAAACCACCGGATGTTTGTCCGTAGGCACCAGAGGGCAGCAAAAAGAGGCAGTCTAAACGCAAAGGAAACAAAGTTAAACGCAAAGTAACGCGGAGTTTTAAAAGCACCTTTGCACCCAAATTCTCATGCTTTTCTTCCAATCTGCGACTCCGCTGGAGTCGGGAGGGGGTTTACTTTTCATATAGAAAGAAACTGTGATTATTTCTATCTTTAGCGCTAATTTATTCAGAATTCACTTTGTACCGGACGGGCCGTGAAAACGGAAAAATCGCGTAAAATCTCCAAAAAATTAGCTCAAAAACTCGCAAAAATTAAGGTTATCCTCACTGATGTGGATGGCGTCCTCACTGATGGGGGAATGTATTATACGGCTGAAGGGCTGGTAATGAAGAAGTTTAATGTAAAAGACGGCATGGGCACCCATCTTCTCAAAAATGCGGGTTACAAAACCGGCATTGTGACTACTGATGTTACCCCTATTGCGCAGATAAGGGGAGAGCGGCTCAAGATGGATTTTGTGCATATCGGGGTGCCCGATAAACTTGCGCTTGTTTCACAGATTGCAGATGAAAATAGTCTGACTTTAGAGAATATTGCCTTTATAGGTGATGATGTGAATGATTTTGGCCTCCTGCAGGCAGTCGGAGTTAGTTGTGCCCCGAAAGATGCCGTCCCAAGAATTAAGGAAATTGTGGATATTGTTACTGAAAACGGGGGCGGCAAGGGAGCGTACAGGGAATTTGCATCATATTTCCTGGGTGAAACACCGGAGCAGTTTTTATGAAAATATGTCTATTTATTATTCTGGTTATTTTTGGTTTAGTCTCCGCATCAGCAGCCAACGGGATTGATTCCGTGGATATTCTGATGAACCGGGGAGAATTCACCAAGGCAGGTGAACTGATTGACCGTCTTCTTAAGACTGAAACAGATCAGACAAAGATCAGCGAACTGACATTTAAAAAAGATCTGATGAGAAGAATCCGTCTTGATTTCAGAAGAACGCGGGAAGAAGTAATTACCTATATAAAGAAGTATTACGATACCGTAACCGATGTTATGGTGGATGAGTGGGAGCGCTCAGGCGATCTGGAAATGAAAATTCTTGACGGGGAGAAAAAATATTTCGCCAACGCTGCGCCAAATCTTTTCAGAGTGAACGCTGAGGCAAAAAAGAAGAAGATTGAAAAAGAGGGGAATAAACCTGATACTCTGGATTTATTTCTTGAGAAAGAAATTCCGCTAATTATAGAAGCAGCCAGAAAATCCGGTTCACCCTTTACTGCCCCAAAAACCATTGAGCTGCATTACACACTTTCAGTAAAAGCGGATGCAGTACCTGAGGGAGAGCTTGTTAAGGTCTGGATGCCATACCCGCGTGCCACAGTCAGGCAGTCTGATATTCAGTTACTTTCGGCCTCACAAAAGGATTATGTGATAGCACCGGAGGAACAGCTTCAGCGGTCAATATATATGGAAAAGAAAGCTGAGAAGGGAAAGAAAACAGAGTTTACTTTCAGCGTGCGGTATAAGGCCAAATCGGAGTATCATAACCTGAGTTCAGATGTTAAGAACCAATCCTTTAACATAAATGATTTTAAGGAATATATTTCAGAACGTCCGCCGCATATTGTATTTACCGACAAGATTAAAAAGCTTTCGGCTGAGCTTATTAAATCCGGAATGTCTGATATCGAAAAACTCCGTGCTATATATACCTGGATTGACTCAAACATCCCTTGGGCCAGCGCGCTCGAGTATTCAACGATTCCTAATATCTCTGACTATTGTATTACCAATGGCCATGGCGACTGCGGCATTAAGACACTGCTTTTTATGACACTCGCACGGTACAACAACATTCCTGCTAAATGGCAGAGCG
The DNA here is from genome assembly GCA_020848375.1 of Ignavibacteriaceae bacterium. Classification (GTDB taxonomy): domain Bacteria; phylum Bacteroidota; class Ignavibacteria; order Ignavibacteriales; family Ignavibacteriaceae; genus H2-BAC3. The sequence continues at coordinate 515 of JADLAF010000164.1, read as the reverse complement.
GCTGGATGCTGCATCCGGGCAGTCTTAATCTGCACGACTGGGCTGAGGTATATATCGGCGGACTCGGCTGGGTTCCGGTTGACCAGTCATTCGGCGTTCAGCAGCTCATAAAAGATGATGCCAGATACTTCTTTCTGGGGAGCACAGATTATTATCATCTGACCGTTAATGATGACTATTCAAGAGCTTTTTATCCGAAGAAACAGCATCACCGCAGCGAGACGGTTGATTTCCAGAGAGGTGAAGCTGAGTGGAACGGCGGAAACCTTTACTTTGACTCCTGGAATTATTCAATGAAAGTAAATTTTATAAACGAACAATAAGGAAGAACAGAATGAAAATGCTCAGAACACTTTTGGTTATCTGTTTATTTAGCTCAGCCGTACTAGCACAGGAGAAGACTTACTTTGATTCACCCTTTGGAGCCGGAGGCGGTTATCTTCCCGGCTGGTTCATGGTTGATATGACCGACATTAATAAGGAGTTAAAGAATTTCGGTTCGGGAGAACTTAATG
>JADLAF010000163.1 GCA_020848375.1 Ignavibacteriaceae bacterium | reverse complement strand
CGTCCTTGAAGAATTTAACGCAAAGTTTAAGAAGTTAACACGAAACTGCGCAAAGGTTTTTAATGATAAAGCAGTTCATAATTCATACTTCATCATTCATAATTCCTTTACACCGTTTTTACTTCGAGCTTTTTGCCTTTGAGCTTTTTACCTCTGACGGCGCGGACAATTTTTTCGGCCAGTGAGGAGGGGACTTCCAGGTAGCTTAATCTGTCCTGTATGGTGATGTCGCCAATCAGCTTACCTGATATATTTGCTTCACCCGCAACGGTTCCGAGCAAATCGCCCGGTTTTACTCTGTCCTTGCGGCCAACGTTAATTGATATGGTTACTGTATTTCCGTCACCAGATTTTATTTCTTCTTCCTGGGCGGGAGCAGCAGCTTTTACCGAAAAGGCAAATTTTTCTCTCATAAGATATGCAGCTACATCAAGTGAGGTAATGTCATCATCAAGAAGATTCTCGACCATGTGTATATATTTCTTGGCATCTTTTTCCTTAGCTGCCTCACGGATGTTTTTAGCCAGAGATTGTATCTTCATTTCTTCGATATCACCAAAACTGGGGACTTTTCCCATTTTCATTTTATGGTTTATATATCTCTGCAGATTTTTCAGCTTTTGGAAATCGCCGCCGGAGACAAAAGTGAAAGCTTTCCCTTCTTTCCCAGCACGACCGGTGCGCCCTATGCGATGAACGTAGGCCTCTTCATCCTGCGGCATATCATAGTTAAAAACTGCTTCAACATCATCAATGTCAAGACCGCGCGCGGCTACATCCGTAGCTGCTAAAATTTCGAGCGTGCCTTTTCTGAACCGGCCGAGTACTTTTTCTCTCATCCCCTGGCTCAGATCTCCGTGAAGTCCGTCAACTGAATAACCGCGGGCGCGGAGCTGCTCAACCAGGTCATCAACACCTCGTTTGGTGTTGCAGAAAACCATGGAAAGCTTAAGGTTGTGGAAATCAATAAGGCGGGTCAGGGCATCTATTTTTTCTCTGCCTCTTACCTCAAAGTAGGTCTGCTCTGTTTTGGGAACAGTTAATACTTCGTGTTCTATCCGGATATGCACCGGGTCTTTTAAGTATTTTCTTGTGATATCAAGAATCGGTTTAGGCATGGTTGCTGAAAACATAACAGTTTGGCGCTGCTGAGGAGCTGAGCGGAGGATTTTTTCAATATCATCCCTGAAGCCCATATTCAGCATTTCATCCGCCTCGTCAAGCACGACCATTCCGATATGGCTTATGTCAAGAGTACCGCGGTCAAGATGATCCATGATGCGGCCAGGAGTGCCAATTACCACGCGGACACCTTTTTTAAGAGCGGTTATCTGCCGCTCAATTGGCTGACCTCCGTAAACGGGGAGCAGGGTGGCGTACTTTTTATATTTGCCTAATTTGGCGATCTCTTCAGCTACCTGAAGCGCGAGCTCACGGGTGGGGCACATAACAAGAGTGTGGACGTGTTTGCCTTCGTGTGGCATCAGTTCGAGGGCGGGAATGCCAAAAGCAGCAGTTTTACCAGTGCCGGTCTGCGCCTGCCCGATAATATCCTTCCCCTGTAACACAAGAGGGATAGACTCGGTCTGGATGGGGGTTGCCTCTTCGTAGCCAAGGTCTTCTATGGCTTTTTGCATTTCTTTGGAGAGGCCAAATTCGTTAAATCGGATTTTATTCATATTATTCGTATCAATAAACTTTCTTTTACCTGAAAAGGTAAATGGTTATGGGAAAAATTTTGCAGGAAGAAAGCCGAGAATGAAGAGGTAATCTTTATTCGATACGTTTAACTGAGGTGGAAACCGAAGTACAAAGCTGGAATCTGCCGGCAAGCTGACGCTCAAATAATGCGCCAGAAACAACCTGCAAATATAAGGAAAAAGAATCACTTTACCGAACTAATTCCCCCCGGGGTCCCGGACGGCTTGCCCCTGAACCTCTGCCATTTGCCCAGGTAACTCACAAAAAAGGATGAATAATGGAGACAAAAAAGCCGCCTTTTAAACAGGTAATGCTGGCGGAGTGCACTTATAAAGAGATAAAGAATAGACGATTTACCACCGTTCTGCTCCCCTGGGGTGCTGCCGAACCTCATAACTATCACCTGCCTTACGGAACAGATATTTACGAAAGTGTATATATAGCCAGGGGCTCGGCTGAATACGCCGCTTCGCTGGGAGCAAAGATAACCGTGCTGCCGGTCATTCCTTTTGGAGTTAATACAGGGCAGCTTGATCTTCCTTTTACGATAAATGTAAATCCTTCAACTCAGATGCTTATTCTGATGGATATCCTCAGCTCCCTTAAACCGCACGGTGTTAAAAAGTTTTTCATCCTTAACAGCCACGGAGGAAATGACTTTAAACAGATCTTACGCGAACTGCAGCCGCAGTTTCCTGATATTCTGCTTGGATATATAAACTGGTTCCGTATTAAAGAGCAGGAGCAGTTTTTTGAAGAAAAAGATGATCACGCCGGCGAGATGGAAACCAGCATCATGATGTATATACATCCTGAACTGGTACTTTCGCTTGATGAGGCCGGAATGGGGAAGACGAAACCGTTTGCACTGAAAGAACTGCATGAGGGATGGGCATGGACCCAGCGCGAGTGGACGAAGGCAACATCTGATACTGGTGCGGGAAACCCGTATAAAGCTTCACGCGAAAAAGGAAAGAAATTCCTGGAGTTTCTGGAACGGAAGATAGGCACCTTTCTTTATGAACTTGATAACACATCAAATAACAACTTATACGCAAAGGAGGAGTAAACATAATGCGTGTGCTTTGGTTTCTGATTGCGTTTGCTGCATCAGCCGCGGGACAGGAAATAATTTACAATGATTTTATTGCGCATGATTATTTCAGGATTAAAATTAAGATTAATTCACTTAAAGGAGATACTACACTTTACATCCCAACGCCGGAACATCGGTCAAAGAAAATCAGTGAGTCTGACGCAGCGTTTTTTATACGGTCACGGTGGGTTTCTTCATCAGGGTTTGAGTATATATTCCCCTCGTCTGTTCGGGTGACAACACCGGTGGGAAGACTGAAGCAGGATTTATTTTTTACCATCCGGAAGGAGCAGACGCCGGCTGAAATTGACCTGCTTTTCAGGATTCCGGCTGTGAGCCACGAAAAAAAGATGTTTGTAATGGGGGAGCTGATAAATATTCCGGTTCTGCCCAAACTACCGGGTGAAGAAAGAAACGCTGACCGCCTTTTTGAACTCGCTGAGAAAGCCGCTACTGAGGAGAATTATGCAGGCGCACTGAGTTTATATATAAAGATCATCCTGACAGACAAATCACGCTATGAAGAAACATTGGTAAAAGCTGCTTCAATGCAGACTGAACTGGGGGCTGAATATCTTTCAAAGGGAAACATCGATGATGCATATATCCTGCTCAGCAGCGCCGCGGAAGTGAGGAGTAAACATCAGGAACCCTGGATGAGCCGTGCGGACAGTCTTTTCGCGCGCTGTCTTGTTACGATGGGGGAGAAAAGCTATAATAATCAGCAGCCCGGTGCGGCGCTCTACTTTCTGGGGGAAAGTATGAAGTTTCTGCAAAGCCCCGAGGTTGAACAGCGGTATTACAATATTCAGGGCTCAAAACGCTCACTCTGGACGCTCGGGTTTACCGGTCTTTTGCCCGGTGGCGGTCAGTTTTACAAGGGGGAGTACGCTAAGGGGGCCATCATGGCTGGGATATTTGCCGCGGGTATTTCCATCATGAGTATCAATTTTGATGAAGCGGACAAAAGCACCCGGTGGGCTGATTATTACGGCAGCCAGATCGCCGGTTCTT
>JADLAF010000162.1 GCA_020848375.1 Ignavibacteriaceae bacterium | reverse complement strand
CTTTATTAAAGCTGAAATCAAACACAGACTCAAGTGGATATCTCCTGTTATTCCGTATATCCGAAAGATCAAACGTGGTTATATACGTAAAAGGAAGACCGGACTGTGCGGAATAGGTCAGACTGAACGTCGCATTCTGGAACGGTTTAAAACCGAACAGGCGGACACCTTCGTCATTCCGCATGACGTACTGAACTATTGCGCGAAGTGAATGCGTACGGTCACTTGAGCTGAGAAACTCTCCCGTAAAGTTTCTCTGTTCGGCTCTCGTATTATCCGGATAGATAAATTCCGAACCATAGTTGCCGTCTGTGGTCTGAGATAAGGAGTAACTTACTTTATATCTCCAGTTCTCAACATTAATTTTTTCGATGGAGAACTCAACACCCACAGACGCTCCGAATGCATTATTATCGTATGTTGTATAGGGATAAAGCGGTATATCATCGGTTGTATATCCCCTCACGCCTCCCTGAGGGCCAAGACTTCCGGTGAAGGAAGCGTATCTCTGAGTGCCAATCTGGCTCACGCGATCGTTGTAATAGAGAACTGCATCCAGGCGCTGTGCATCATCAATAATCTGCTGCAGCCCAAACTCAAAATTAATACTCTTCTTAAAATCAAGATTCGGATTACCCCTTACCAGCCATCCCTGGTCAGTTCTCTGCGAAAGTGCCTGTGTGAAAATGGGCATCGAAGCAAAGTGGCCATACTGAATTCTGAATGCAGTATTTTCCCCTATCGGGAAGGAGACACCGATTCGCGGCATCAGGATGAACTTTGTCTCCGAAGGCACTGTCGCCGGATTTCCATAGGGCTCATCCGGCTTGCCTGGTCCGCCTTTCCCCTGATAAAAGATATTAAAGCGGTCAGCGGGAACTTCCTCCTGGAAGTTATATATATCACCGCGAAGCCCCAGATTGGCTACCATTCCCTCAAACTCCATCTTATCCTGTAAATAAAACGCGGCATTGATCGGATACGCATGATAATACTCTGCATAGCCGGAGCGGATCAGGTAGGTATTAGCTGTAAAGCTAGAATTTACTGCATGATTAAATAAATCATAATATACAAAACGGATACCGCCTTTAAGAAGATGCGCCTGGCTGATCTGATTGGTATAATCAAATGAGAAATTAAGAATGCTGTTGCGGGAGTCCTGATAGTAGTTCGTGCTCAGGTTAAACGGACGGCGGAACAAAGCCGACTCATACCAGGAGCCGTCACGAAGAACCGCGCCGCGTGTATCACCAAGACTGTCAAGACGGTCAACCTCCTGGGTGTTACCCACAAGGTATTTATAAGGAAGTGTGTATGAATCTTTCTGATTGGTCAGAGTTGCTTCTAAAAATGAGGAGTTCGAAATGGTATATACGTAATTAAAACTCTGCGAAACAGTCTGCTCTGTTCTGACCGGGTCAACCGTCACCAAATATTTTGTGGAAGAACCGGCAGGTACAAATGCAATACCAGCCCAGCGTATATCATCTGACCCGGACCAGATTCCGCCGGTATAATTTTGATAGGAGGTCATCAGCTTAAACTTATGATCGCGTATTGGTGTATAGGTCAGATTAAGAATATAGTTCTGATAGATAAGATTTTTCTCCGGAGTAGGAAGCCGTGTAGGGTTTTTTCTGTACTCACCGGAAAAATAAAACTTTAATGAGTTCATTTCCTTACCGAGCGGTCCGCCAAATCCAATCAGGTACCGGGTATAGGCCTGGTCACGGTAATCATACACTCCCAGTGGATTATCTTCTGCTGGTGAATGATTCTTTACCCAGAGTCCGTGTGCCCAGCGTATTTCGCGGTCAAGCACCTCATTCCAGTTTGCGGAATCTGTTGCGGTTGCGCTTCCTGATTTCAGCCGGTCATAGAGCCAGTTATAACGGTCGTTGCTCCCCACTTTATCAAGGATTCCGATTTCGCGGATAAAACTTTCTTCATTTCTCTTTGCCCACCAGTTATCGTAATTACCCCATTTCGTCCACTCGTAGTTACTGCGGTCATAAAGATATTCACCAAAGTGATACTGTCCCGCGGGTCGATATTCCACCCTGAACTCACCGCTAAGTTTTGGGGTGCCTTCTTTTAATACAACCTTTACCACACCCGCCTGAGCGTTTCCATACTCGGCTGAAAATCCGCCGGTTATTAACTGCATCTGTGAAACACCCAGGGGGTTCACATCATACTTCCATGAATTGTCAGCTTTTTCCGTTCCGGGTGTGCCTGCCGGTCCACCAGTTGAGGTGTTTACCTGCTCAACTCCGTTAACCTGAAAATTCACTTCATAAGAACCTGACCCACGGACGGTATAGTTACCGGTTGCTGTTTTTTGGAATCCGGCGTTCAGGTCAAGCTGACCTCTCAGACCCTCAACAGGAGCTGTTTTTATCTGCGCTTCATTAAGTGAGGAACTGGTTGAGGTCTGGTCTTTTATAATCTTTGGTTTTTCGGCTTTTACCACAACCTGCTCAATCTGTATCGTTTCTTCCGATAGTTTTATGTTAATAGTGGTTGTTCTGTCAACAAACACTTCTACATCGCTGACGGTAACTTTTCCGTAGCCGAGAAGACTGGCATTGAGGTCAACCAATCCGGGAGTAACATTGATGATGGAATATCTGCCGTTTATGTCAGTTGCAGCCCCGATATTGGTTCCGGCGACCATGACGTTCACTCCAATCAGTTCTTCACCAGTCCGGGCATCGGTTACCTTTCCGGAAATTTTGCCTTTTTGAGCCATAGAAACAGCAGGAAGAATCAGCAAAAGGAGGAGAATCAGCGGTATTTTATGCAGGGCAATCAATCTCATGTACATGACAGTCAGTATGATGTTTGTATGAATAATCCTTTGAAATTTAAGGAAAGGCGGTCAAATAAAAAACGGAAACCGCTGTGAAGAGCGGAAGAAACTTCTGGTTTTTTGAAATTTTCTGAAGTGCTGAAATCCTTCCTCGGAACCATTGTATATTTGAGGAATACATTTTGAAAGAACTCCGGCTTGAAAAAAATAACTGTTTACACCATTCTCCCTGATAATGAGAATTTTGAAATCATTTCCGCTTATCTCTGGGAACTGGACCCAGCCGGGATTGAAGAAGTGGACACCGGCTTACGGCTATATTTTGATGCTGAGCATGACCCGGGTGAGGATGCTATCACTGCCACCTTAGAAGAAATAAAAGCATCCGGACAAATCAATGATTTTCAGATTATGACACAGGTAATCGAAAACAGGAATTGGAATGAAGATTGGGAAAAGAATATCTCAGTAATCAATGTCTCTGACGATCTTGTGATAAAACCAACATTCAAGGAATATACTCCGGTCGGGAACGAATTAATCCTCACCATTGACCCAAAGATGTCTTTCGGTACCGGAGAACATCAGACAACAAAGCTGATGCTGCTGGCACTCAAAAAATACCTCCATGGCGGTGAGAAAGTTCTGGATGCCGGAACCGGTTCAGGAATACTTGCCATCGGAGCAGTGAAACTCGGGGCTGCCTCAGCGATTGCATTTGATAACGATGACTGGTGTTACGATAACGGAATTGAAAACTGCCGTCTGAATGAGGTCGCTGACAAAGTTGAAATCCGCACCTGCGAACTAAACGACATATCCGAAACAAACTTTGATCTGATACTCGCAAATATCCAGAAGAATATCCTCAACCAGATTGCCGGCGGACTCGCTGACCGCACTAAATCCGGCGGCATACTCCTTCTCTCCGGTCTGCTTGGTGATGATATGGAAGAAGTCACGGACATGTACACCCGGCACGGCTTCACCTTTATTGAGGTAACCGAAATGCAGGAGTGGAGAATGATAGCACTGAAAAGGAATTAGTAGTTAGGAATTAG